>CAJFUU010000313.1 GCA_904420265.1 uncultured Clostridia bacterium | reverse complement strand
GCCCGCTTCGCCCGCGGTGACGCGGGTCTTGCGGATGTAGTCCAGCAGCGAGGTTTTGCCGTGGTCCACGTGGCCCATGATGGTGACCACCGGCGGACGGGGGAGGAGATCCTCCTCGGCGTCTTCCACGTCCTCGTTCTTGAGGGCGTCTTCGGCGGTCTCGGCCAGCTTCATTTCCAACTCTACACCGAATTCGGAGCAGACAAGCTGCGCGGTGTCAAAGTCCAGCTCGTTGTTGATGGTGGCGATGATGCCCAGCATCATCAGCTTTTTGATGATCTCGCCTGCAGGTTTGCCGATGCGCTCGCTCAAATCGCGCACGGTGATGGTCTCGGCGGTCATAAAGGCCTTTTCGATTTTCACCGGCTCGGGACGCGGCGCAGCGGCCTGCTGCTTTTTCTTGCGCTTGCCGCGCACGATTTCGTCATCCAGCCCACCGTTGATATTCACGTCGCGGCGGCGGTTGCGGGCCACGCGCTCGGGATCGTTCTGGCGAACATATTGCTTCTTGTTCGGATCATAGTTGCTGACCCGCTCCTTTTCCACCGAGGGCGCGAGATCGGGCATTTTGCGCCCAAAGCCGCCGGCGCGGCCGCCGCCAAAACGGCCGCCGCCCTGTTGCGGACGCGCGCCGCCGGGTGCGGGCCTCTGCCCGGGCGCGGCGGGACGGCCATAGCCTCCCTGCGGGTTGGCGGGGCGGCCATACGGCCCCTGCGCGGCGGCAGGACGGCCATAGGCGCCCTGCCCCTGGGGATTGGCGGGGCGGCCATACGGGCCCTGGGGATTGGCGGGACGGCCATAGGGCCCCTGCGGGTTAGCGGGGCGGCCATACGGCCCCTGGGGATTGGCGGGGCGGCCATAGGGCCCCGCGTGCGGCTGCGGCTGCGCCTGACGCTGCTGGCGCTGTTGCGCAAGCTGACGGCGGCGCGCCTCTTCGCTGGCCTCCACTTCGGCCTTGGTTTGCACCACGCGGATGCCGGGCACAAATTTGGGCGCGGCCGGTTTGGCCGCAGGCGCCTCCTTGGCCGCGGGAGCTTCCTTAACGACAGGCGTCTCCTTGGCTGCGGGCGCGGTTTCTTCGGCCGTCTGTGCTGGTGCTTGCGCCGCGGCGGCGCTTTCGGGTTCGGCTGTTTGCGCCACTGGCGCGGACGGCTCGGCCTGCACCGGGGCCTGCTGCGCCGGCGCTTCGGCGACGGGCGTTTCGGCCGGCGCGACGCTCTGGGGCGTCTCGGCGGGCACTTCCGGCGCCTGTTCGCTGGAATACGCGGTCATAAACTGCGCCGCGGCCTCGTATTGCCTGTGCAGCGCTTCCTTTGCTTCGCGCTCCTGCCGCTCGCGCTCTTCGCGGACAAAATCGTCCGAAATTTTGCGCAGAGCGCTAAGCACCTCCTGGGACTGCTTGCGCAGCCGGGAGACGTCCTCGAGCATTTTGCCCGCGTTTGCGCTCAGTTCTCTGGTCGCGTCCTGCACCCTGACCTTCGTCATTTGGTTTATGCCCTCCCGATCGTAAGTGTACAGGGAAAATGTCAAGCATTTTCCCGGTCAAACAACTCCGCCACGCGGCCTGCCATGCCTTTGTCAAGCACGGCCACGGCCATGCGGCCCTCCCTGCCAACCGCGCCGCCCAGGTTTTCAACCTGCAAAAGGCGCACGCCATGGTGAAGGCAGGCATTTTCCACCATTTTGCGCGTATTTGGCCCTACGGCGGCGTCCAACACCGCCAGATAGGCCTTGCCCGCGCGCACGGCGCTCACGGCGCTTTCCGCGCCGCAGGCGAGTTTTCGCGCCCGGGCGCACAGCCCCAGCATGCCCAGCGCCCTATTCACCGCGCTTCAGTTGCTCCTCCAGGGCGTCGAACACCTCGGGGGAGATGGACGTTTCCAGCGCGCGCTCCAGGGCGCGGGTCTTGCGGGCGCGCTTAAAGCAATCTTCGCTGGGGCAGATATACGCGCCGCGGCCCGGGGCCTTGCCCTTAAAGTCGATATGCGCCTGGCCGTCCTGCGGCTTGACCACGCGCAGAAGTTCAGCCTTGGGCCGCATTTCGCGGCAGGCCACGCACATGCGCATGGGAATCTTTTTCGGCTTGAGCGGCATCAGGCGTCACCGCCCAGGTCATCTTCGCCTTCCAGCCCCTCGATATCCCCGATGCCCAAAAGGTCTTCAGACTCCACGGCGGCGTCGAGGTCGAAGCCGTCGTCGGCCATGGTATCCCCCTCCATAGCCAGTTCGCCTTCGGCGAGCATTTGCTCCACCTGGCTCTGAGACTTGATGTCGATTTTCCAGCCCGTCAGTTTGGCGGCGAGGCGGGCGTTTTGCCCCTCCTTGCCGATGGCCAGCGAGAGCTGGTTGTCCGGCACGATTACGCGGGCGCTCTTTTCCCCGTCGGCGGTAAACACGCTGATGACGCGCGCGGGGTTCAGGGCGTTGGCGATGTATTCGGCCGGATCGGACGACCACTTGATGATGTCGATTTTCTCGGTCTTCAGTTCGCTGACCACGTTTTCCACGCGGATGCCGCGGGGGCCGACGCAGGAGCCGACCGCGTCGATGAGCGGATCCGTAGAAAACACGGCCATCTTGGTGCGGAAGCCGGCTTCGCGGGCGATGGACTTGATTTGCACCACGCCGGAAACCAGTTCGGGCACCTCCAGTTCAAACAGGCGTTTGACCAGCCCCGGGTGCGTGCGCGAAACATACACTTGCGGCCCGCGCCCCTGGCGCGAAACTTCCAGGACGTATACTTTGATGCGGTCGTTCTGGGCAAGTTCCTCGCCGGGCATCTGCTGGTTGGGTTCGATAACGCCTTCGGTGCGGCCCAGTTCCACATAGACGTTGCGATTTTCCACGCGCTGCACAATGGCGGTGAGAATTTCGTTTTCCTTCTGGCTGTATTCGTCGTAAATCACGCCGCGCTCGGCTTCGCGCAGGTGCTGCACCACCACCTGCTTGGCGGTCTGCGCCGCGATGCGGCCAAAGTCGCGCGGGGTGACGGGCACTTCCACCAAATCGCCAATTTCATAGCGGCGGTCGATCTCGCGGGCCTCGGCAAGCGTCATTTCGCACTGGGGATCGGTCACTTCGTCCACCACCGTCTTGCGGGAAAGCACCTCGATTTCGCCCCTGTCGCGGTCGATCGAGGCGCGCACGTTGGCGGTTTTGCCATAGTTTTTCTTATACGCTGAAATCAGCGCCGCCTCAATGGCGGAAAAGAGCACGTCCTTATTGACACGCCGCTCCTTGGAAAGATCGTTTATCGCGCGGATGAGCTCGCCAGAGTCGATGCCGCCGTTTGTCATTGCCATGGACGTTTCCTCCTATTCGTTTTGCCCGGGCGCGCCTTCGCCCTCGGGGAAGAACGCATCCAGATCGCTCTCGTCAAATTCAATCAGCGGACGCACCACGGCCACCTCCCGGCGGGGGAAAGCCATTTCGCGCCCATCGTCCAACAACAGGACGATTTTTTCATCCACCAGGCCCACAAGTTCGCCGGCAAAGTGCTTGGCGCCTTCCACGGCCCGATAGGTATTCAATTCCACACGCACGCCCTTGGCGCGTTCAAAATCGCGCTCGGTCTTCAGCGGCCGGTCTGCGCCCGGAGAAGAAACTTCCATATAATCATAGTCCACGCGCTCTACCAGCGGTAAAAGCCGGCGGTGGAAGTTTTCCAGTTCGTCAACGCTGACGCCCTCGCCCGTATCCACGTAAAAGCGCAAAAAGCGGCCGGTCGGTTCCTTGACCAGCTCCACATCCACCAATTCCAGCTGTAATTCATCCGCGAGCTTTTGCGCGAGGCGCGCCGCATCCTTTACCGGCATCGTCTGCCTGCCAGGCAACAAAACCCCTCCAAACCCGAGTGCGTCACGGAAAATGCCCCGGACAAGGCATCCGGGACTATCCTCAGAATACTTATACCATATTGCATTATACCACGCTTCCGGCCACATTACAACCAATTTCGGGAAGAAAAACAAGACTTAATCTTCGCCATCGTGCTAACTTTGCGTTGTTTTTGCCGTTGGGGGCGGGGGAAAGGGGAGCGTGTCTTTGCTGGGAGGAGATTTGTTCGCGGCCGGACGCCTCAACCGCATAAAGGACGCGCGGCATGGGGAACAAAAAATCAAGCGGGCCGCCATCCGCAACAGGACAGGCGGCCCGGATTAGGGGTTGCTTTCAAATTTGGAAGGAAGCGGTTCTCTGCCGCGGCCGTTGACAGATTTTTTGTATCTGAAACGCTTGGGCGAGGAACAAAATTTCAGGTGATCGTAATTCCGGCATCTGCCACAATCACCGCGCCGTTGATATAACTCGAGGCGTCGCTGGCCAGAAACAAGGCGACGTTGGCAATATCCTGCGCCGTTCCCCAGCGGCGAAGAGGCGTTTTCTGCGTCAAAAACCAGTTTTCATCAAACTCCGGTTTGTTAAGATCGCTTTCGTAGATCATAGGCGTATGAATCGCCGCCGGAGCAATGCAATTTGTGCGGATACCATCCGGACCGTATTCCACAGCGAGCGAACGCGTCATGGAAATGATTCCGCCCTTGGATGCGGAGTATGCATCGCAGTTGGGAACGCCAATCAGCCCGCAACTCGAAGAGGTCATAATAATGCTGCCGCCGCCGCGCGCCTTCAAAAGAGGGATGGCATATTTTGTGCAATAAGCCGTGCCGAACAGGTTGATGCGCAAAATGCGCTCAAACACCGCCATATCCATGCCGGCAAGCGCGCAGTCTTTTGTTCCCCAGAATACAGAGGCGTTATTGTATAGAATATCTATGCCGCCGCTCTGGCGCTGTATTTGGGCAAACGCCGCGCGAACGCTTTCTTCGCTGGAAACGTCGGTGGGAATTGCTATCGCAGTACCGCCGGCGGCGGCAATTTGCGAGCTGGCTTCCTCCGCTGCCGCCTTGTTGATTTCCAGAATGTAGACAAGCGCGCCGTTTTGCGCGAATAACTCGCAGGCGGAACGCCCTATGCCGCCGCCTCCGCCGGTAACTGCGGCGATTTTTCCCTGAAGCGTCATCGTTCTATCCCTCCGCCGGTATTTTGGTAAGTCTGTCAGGCCTCTGCCAGAACCGCTTCTTCCCGCTCCCGGAAATAGAGCGTGGAATCCCGAACACGCTCATCCAGCCATTTGGGGTCGTGTTTTGCGCTTAAAAGATGGCTCATGCGTCTGCCCAGCCCTATGGGTTCCGCAGTTACAAAGCGTTCCCCTTCGTTATAACCAATAAGGTACAAGGCACGAATTACAGTGTCCAAATCCAGGGAACCCTGTCCAATTGGCTTGCGGTTGCTGTCGGCCATGTGCAGATTGACCAGGAGATCCCCTGCTTTGAGGATGGCTTCTCCAATATGCCGCTCTTCCAATTGCATATGGTATACATCGCCGTTGATGTGCCCAAAGCCTGGGCGTCCAATTTCCTGGATATAAGCGATGGTTTCATCAATGGTATTGACCATCTGCGTTTCCATCGCGTTGACTGTTTCCAGGGCGCACTTTACGCCCTTTTTTTCAAACATTTCCGCCATATCGCCCAGCGCTTTTGCGGATCGCTCAAAGTCGCAGGTATCAAAGGCGGTATACTGTCCCGTAGTGCCGGGGACAACGAGCAAATAAGTTGCCCCTATTGCCTGGCAAAGGTCCAATTCATGGGCAATGTATTCCTTGGCACGGTTGCGAATGAAACGATCGGGACTGGAAAGCGTATTTCCATTATAAAACAGGCCGCAAACGCCGGAACAACGAACGCCATACGCCGCAAAAAGGCGGTTGAGTTCAGCGGCGTCGTAATGTTCATAATCGCCGCCCCAATGGCCGCCGATTTCTACATAGGCAAGCCATTCGCTGGATACGCTTTCCTGGATTGTCGGCTCTCTTCCGGAAGAAGTGTTTGCATATAAAACGGAAGGAATGCTGCGCAGCCGTGGCATTGATACAGTGGACGGGTATCAAACATTGTTGCGCTATCGCAACGGAACCATCGCCCAGATGGAAAACAGCTGGATTACCCCCAATGGAAACTCCAACGTCAACGACTTTAAGTTCGACATTGTCCTGGAAAAGGGGAAATTCGATATTGACGCATCCAGTCATACGCTTTTGCAGCTGACGACGGAGAAGACTTTTTACAACCCTGACGTGCTGGTGAAAAACAAGGTGTTCAATCGCCATACGGGTTTTGCATATGAGAGCATCCGCAGCTTTGTGGACAAAATGATTTCTGGCGAGGAGTTCTACGTAACCCTTCGCGAGGCTGCAAACGTAACGCTCGCAATCCTGGCGATTATGGAATCTGCGCAGACGGGCAAGCCGGTAAAGACAGACCTCATTGAGCAATAAGCGGAGGCGGAAAGAGTATGTTAAAATGCTTTGACCTGACAGGAAAGGTGGCGGTTGTCACCGGCGGAAACCGCGGCCTGGGCCGCTCTATGGCCGAAGGGCTGGCAGAGTCCGGAGCGGATTTGTTTTTGATTGCCACCAATGCTTCTTCATTGGAAAAAGCCGCTGCGGAAATTTCCAAAACATACGGCGTTCGATGCGAATGGGCTGCTGCCGACATTACCGATGAAACACAGGTTGAAAAAGCTGTAGGGCATTGCATGGATGTGTTCGGCAAGATAGACATTCTGATTAATAATGCGGGTACGGATCGAGTGCCTCAAAGCCCCGAGGAGGCGGACCTTGCCAAATGGCGCCGCGTTATTGAAATCAATGTCACTGGGCCTTTTATTGTAGCGCAGGCTGTCGGAAAGCGCATGATCGCGGGAGGACATGGCGGAAAAATTGTGAATATTGCGTCCATCTGCGGCTATATATTGAATACTATCGTTAAAGCCGGCTCTTACGATGTATCCAAGCATGGGGTGGTGGCGCTCACGCGCGCCCTGGCTGTGGAGTGGGCCCGCTATGGCATAACCGTCAATGCCATCGCTCCTGGATATTTTATGACGGATCCAAACCGGCAGGCTTGTGATGCGATTCCGGGGCTTGAAGAAAAAATTGCCTCGGGGATTTTGTTGAAGCGATGGGGAGACCCCGATGAATTAAAGGGATTGGCGGTGTTTCTGTCGTCTTCTGCGGCAAGTTATATAGATGGTTCAATTGTATTTTGCGATGGCGGCGTAACAATCATTTAAGTGAACGCCTGGTTTGCGTGCGGCTATGGAGCAAGTTGCTTCATGGCCGCGCGTTGATATAAGAAATGTGCAACTTATGGGCAAAGAGGGGCTGAATACATGGGTGGTCGCGGGATCGAACGGGAAGCATTCTGCAAACAGCAAGGTAAGGAACAAAATCCGAAGGAGGACAACCTTTGCAGAATTTTCCGCTTAATCAGTGAGAACAAAGGAATTTCGCGGGCGCAAGTGGCGCGTAAAACGTCTCTGAGCCGCGCCACCGTTTCAATTCTCACAGAAGAAATGCTCAGCGATGGCCTCATCCTTACCGGCGGGGTCGGAGAGACAAGCGCAATTGGCCGCAAGATCTGTTGCTGCTTGCAGTCATGCTACTGGCGCCCCTGAGCGCCGCTTCCGCCGAGGAACAGCCCGAAACGGTAAACGTTGGCTTCGTCTGCTGGGGCTACTCAGATCTTCTGAGCACGCAATATGTCCGCTTCCTCGACTATCTGGCTGAGAACATGAACCTTGAAATCACCTACGCGACTGCGTATAGCAGCGAAGAGCACATTGCCGCTACGGAAAACCTCATTTCCGCGGGTGTGGATGTTATTCTTGATTACGACTGCTACGCCGCGATGATGGATCTGTGCGAGGCTGCCGGCGTGTATCTGGCGCAGTATTCGTTGGAGATTTCTTCTCCGGAACTGAAGGAAATTCTGGAAGACTATTCCCACTGGCTTGGTTACTCCGCATGCGACGACTATGAGTCCGGCTGCTATATGGCTCAGGCCATGTACGAGCAGGGCTGCCGCAACATCGCCATTCTGGCGATCGCCCTGGGCAGCGCCGCCGCGGACCTGCGCTGGAACGGCGTGGTGGACACTGTGGCCCAGTATGACGATTACAACATCGTCGCGAGTACCGCAACGACGATACCGGCGAATTCGGCCCGGCCCTTTCGAATATGATCGCCCTTTGCAGCAACCTGGACGGCGTTATCCTCATGGGCAGTTCCGATGGCGCTTACGACGCCGTTATCCAGACCATTGAGATCGAAGGCCTGATCGGTGAGATCAAGTTTGCCACCGTGGACGTTGACGAGAACTCCCGCGAAGATATGGAGCGCGGCGCGCTGACCGTTATTGGCGGCGGCCAGTTCATCGACCCCGGCATGTTGCTCATCCCCGTTTACAACGCTGTGACCGGTTCGCCGATGACCAACGGCCCCTTCACCCTGCAGGGCAAGAACCTTTTCATCGAAGGCTCCGAAGACTTTGACCTTTATGATACCTACATCGAAGGCGATGTGTTCTCCTATACCTTCGAAGAACTCAAGTCCTATCTGCGTATGTATAATCCCGACGCCACCTTTGAGGACTTCGCGCAGTTCTACAGCGAGTACAGCCTGGACGAAGTTGTCGCCCGCCACGCCGACCTGGTCGGATAAGCAATTGAGACATTTGGAAGTGGTGATACGATGAGGAGCCATACTACAAACAAGATACTTGTTTTTTTCAAAGCGCTGATTCTGCCGGTGGCAGTGTATATAATGTTCACGGCAATCTCCGGCGGCGCCTTCGGCAGCGCGCGAGGCATGCTGACCATTGCCAGACAATCGGTCCTGTCGGCCCTGGTTGCCTGGGGAATGTGCATGAACATGTAGATGAAGCTGTGGGATCTGAGCGCCGACTCCGTGGTCGTTCTCGCGGGAATCCTGGGTGGCAGAGCCATGCAGTACGCCAATACGGGATTGGTCGGCATGATCGTGCTTACCACGTTGGCTGCCATCGTCCTGTCGCTTTTGATCTTTCTGGTGTATCATTATATGCACGTTCCGTCCATTGTGGCAACGCTGGGCATGTTGATGGTGTATGAAACGCTTACAACGCTTCTGTTCAACTCTGAAGGCGTAAAAGTACGCGGCGACTTGACGATTCTTGCCCGCTCGCCCTACTGCTTTTGTGTTGGCGATTTATGGTATCATCATCTATGCGGTGTTTAACTACACTTCGATTGGTTACCATGTGCGCACGATCGGCAACAACCGGCAAGTGGCGGCCAACATTGGCGTGAGCATTCGCAATACGCCGCGCTTCAAAAGCTTCCTGTTCGAGGGCGTCATGCTGGGAATGGCGGCGGTAATTTCGATTTCCACCAAGGGCGGCGCCTCCGCGACCAGCGGCATGGATTCAATGTCTGTATCCTTTGACGCATTGATGAGCGTGTATATGGGCATGTTCCTTTCCCGCTATTGCAATCTCATTGTTGGCGTCCTGCTGGGAACCCTTTCCATGAAAATGTTCAACGCCGGCCTGATTGCCATCGGCCTGAGCGCCACGCTGTAAAAGGTGGCTACGGGTATTTTCCTGATCATCGTAATCGGAATCTCTTCCAACCAGGCGTGCGTTATGCAGTTCTTCAACGACAAGCGCCGCGCCGGCAAGCTGAAAGCGGAGTGGATGCAAATCCACTGATCTTCAGCGGCCTCTCTCCGGCCCTGCCCTTTCCAGGCGGGGCCGGTATTTTTGCGGTAAAGGTCAAAAACTGACATTCGTGAACGGAAATTTTCCGGAAAAGCGGCGGGATAGAATGTTATCGGACGCCTTGCTTTTCGTTCAAGCGCGCGAAATCCCCTTGAAGGTGTGCGCCTTAGATGGCAAAAACTACCCTGGAACAATTAAGGGACACGCCCTTTGCGGAAGTGTCCCTGCGTTTTGCTTTATCCGTCTTCCTGCATAAAAATGCGGCTTCCGTTGCGGACGACCCACGCATGGCCGTTGCGAATGAAGAATTCCAGACGGGCGCGCTGACATTCCGGTGCGGCGGCGTCCATGGCGAGAAAACGCGTGCCCCCACAGTAAACCAGACTGGCAGAATACTTGCCGGTCATTGCTTTAAGCGCGCCGTTTTCCAAGGTCAGTGTCACTGTTTCGGGAACACCTTCATGGCCGGTAAAGCGGCCGGTAAGCATTTGCGGATCGGAAAATGCCCGGCCAACGGGAACAAACCAGCAATGCGAAGCCTCAAGGGGTAGGCCCATTACCGCGTTGTACAGCGTCCACAGGATTTCGTCCATATCAGCGTCGCCCTGGTTGCACAAAGCCGCGACCCCATCCTTCTTCGAGCAGCAGCCCGCCTTTGGTGGAAACGCCATGCAGTCCGCCGGAGTGTTCGCAAATGACATGTCCGCATTTTACACGCTTATACAGGCCGAGGCCGTAACAGGCGATTTCCGTAGCCGGAATGGACGGCCCGTTCAAAGCGTCTACCGCCGCGCGGGGCAGAACCTGCCGCCCCTCGTGCATACCGCCATTGGACAAACAGCGATAGTAAACCGCTATATCCCGCGCCATAGACTTGACCATGGCGCAACCTCGGAATGGAGGCAGGATACTCCAATTGTCGTCGCAAAGCAGCGCGCCGTCATCGTCTCGTTCAAACAGGGAGGTGATGTTGCCGCCGGACATGGCCTGAGCGGCGGCGCAATCGTCATCCATGACGGTGAGGGTCATACCCAGAGGACAAAAGATGCATTCCATACAAAACTGTTCCAGCGGCATACCCGCAACCTGATCCACCACATAGGATAAGATGGCGTAGCCCTCGTTGCAATAGTTCATATTTTCGCCGGGCGTGCCCACAGTGGGATAGGGGTAGGAAGCGATATAGTCGATCACCTGATCAATCGTATTCATGGCATTGGGCGCACTTTGCCGCATGGCGCGTAGCCACTCGCCGTCGCGGCGGACGCTGTTCATGGCGATGGACCATTCCAAAGGCTCCATGGGCGGTATGCCGCTGGTGTGATTTGCGAGCGCGCGCAGGGGTTACTGTGTCTC
>CAJFUU010000312.1 GCA_904420265.1 uncultured Clostridia bacterium | reverse complement strand
CATCCTCCAAAAATACCAGGTGATGTTTTGACTTGCCAATATGGTGGAAAAGAGAAATGCGCGATACGGCGTATTTTGTCCGGTAGCCCTCGCCGCAACGACAGTCCCGGGTCTTTGCGACGGCGAAAACGGCCTGCCGTGTGAGAAATTCCTTAATCCCTTATCCATCCCCCAAAAAACCGCTAGGTTATGTTTTGACTTGCCAATATGTATGGAAAAGAGAGGTGCGCGACGCAGAGCATTTCCTCTCATAGCACCCTGCTGCAACAGCAGTCCCGGGTTTTTGCGACGGCGAAAACGGCTTGCCGTGTGAGAAATTCCTTAATCCCTTATCCATCTTTTGCCGCTTGGGCGGCGTTTTTTATTCCTTACCGCATGGCGCGGCGTTCTCTTCGCATATTTGCCGCAGATAAGCGTTGTGCTTTTTGCGCGGCACTTGCTCGTCGTAGTGCCCGGTTTTGTAGGCCACGCGCAGCCAGGACAGGCCGTCGATGTAGCGGTAAGTGAAAATCAGGCGCAAATCCGGATCGGGAATATCGTCAATAAATGTATAGAGCCGCCCCAGTTCTTCCATGCTTTCCCGGCGGCGACGCACCAACCGATCGTGCAACAGCGCCATTTCTTCGGAAAAGTCCTCCGTTGCCTCCAGCCTCCGGAATGGTAACCCGGCCACCACTACGCGGCCTCCTTTGGCGCGCATTTCCAACTGGGCCGCACGTTCGCTGAGCATTTCCACTTCCTTTTTCAGCGCCCGCAGCCGTGCCAGACGTTTTGCCATGGTCCGCGCCGCTTCGGACATCGCTCCGCGCTCATAGAGCATCTTCCCGCCTCCCCTTGAATTTCGTGCTGAACAAAGTATAAAACAGAACATATGTTCTTGTCAAGCGCATTTTTATGCTTTTGCATAATTTTTTTCTTGACGCACTGACGCAAACGTGTTATGCTGAAAGCGAAGGAGGAACGGCTATGACGGTGGGCGAACGGCTTCGGGAACTGTTGAAATTGCGCGGCATGCGGATCAGCGAACTTGCGCGTGCGTCCGGCGTGCGCCAGCAGACGCTGTATGCCATTCTCAACCGCAATTCCAGCCGCGTTGCGCCGCAGACGCTGCGCGCTCTGGCTGAGGCGTTGGGCGTCCCGCTGCGGTGCTTTTTCGAGGAAGAGCCGCTTTTGACCATGCAGACGCGCCGCGTGCCGCTGCTTGGCGACGTGGCGGCGGGCGAACCGCTGCTTTGCGAGGAACACGAGGGCGAATTTGTCGACGCCGCGCCGGGCTGCGACTTTGCCCTGCGCGTGGCGGGCGATTCCATGGAGCCGTTGATTCATCGCGGCGAAATCGTCTTCGTGCGCCGCCAGGACGATGTGCGCGACGGGCAGATCGCCGTGGTGATTGTCGATGGCGAGGCCACGCTCAAGCGCGTATATCATCTTCGCACGGGCGTGCAGCTTGTCAGCGACAATCCTGCCTATGCGCCGATGCTGTTCACCCCGGAAAACAGCGACAATATACGCATTCTCGGCCGCGCCGTGTCCGCCAGCCGGGAATTGTAGGAGGGAACAGGCGTGAAAATCATCTGCGTCTGCACAGGAAACACTTGCCGAAGCCCCATGGCGGCGGCGCTTTTGCAAAGGCTTCTGCCGGGAGCGGAGGTTTCCTCGGCGGGGCTGTACGCCGAAGAGGGCATGCCGGCCAGCCGTCACGCGCTGCTGGCCATGGACGAAATGGGGCTGGATATTTCCGCCCACCGCGCCCGCCGTTTCCGCCCGGAAATGGCCGAAGGGGCGCTGTTGTTGGCCATGACCCGCGCGCACGCCCGCGCTCTGCGCGGCATGTGCCCCGGTGCACGGGTGGAACTTTTCCTCGGCGACGAGGATGTGCCGGATCCCTTTGGGCAGGGTATGGAGGCCTACGAGCGCACTGCGCAGGTGTTGACGGAGGGCGCGGCGGCGCTCGCAAAACGGCTGAATATGCGTTAAGGGACAAAAGACCGGCGGGAAGACGTGGCGAGAGCGCAAGAAGCGCGCCGTGGGGCGCTAGCAGAAGCGGCCGGAAAACAAAGACATTCGCGCTCGGGCGAAAACGGCAACTGGCATGAAGGTTTGTGTCGAAAGTGCACAAAGCGCACTGTGGAGCGTTGCCAGAAACGACTGGGAAACAAAGGCATTCGCGCTCGGGCGAAAATGGCAACCGGCACGAAGGTTTGTGGCGAAAGTGCACAAAGCGCACTGTGGGCGTTGCCAGAAACGACTGGGAAACAAAGGCATTCGCGCTCGGGCGAAAATGGCAACCAGCATTGAAGGTTGGAGCGAAAGCGCTAGAAATACGTCTTGAACGTTGCTGGAAACAACCGAAAAACAGAGCGCTCGCGCCAAGCGGAAAATGCAACCGGCACGAAGGTTGTG
>CAJFUU010000311.1 GCA_904420265.1 uncultured Clostridia bacterium | reverse complement strand
TTCGCCGGTGACATAAGCGTCTGCGCCCGCGGCCAGGGCAATGGAAGCATAGCCTCCGCCCGCGCCGCCCAGCACCGCCACGCGGCGAATTTCCTTATCCGCGTCGCCATAGGCGCGCACTACGCCGCCCAGCGTCCTTTCCACATGCGCGCGGAAATCCGCAAGCGGCATGGGGGCAATTTCGCCGATACGCATGCCGCTTTCCAGCATCACGCTCGCACGGATGCCGAGCCTGTCGCACAGGGCCTGGTTGACGCCCCCCTCGGCATTGTCAAAATTCGTGTGCATGGCAATCAGCGCCACGCGCGCGCGCACCAATTCCGCCAGCAGCCGGCCTTCCGGGTCGTCCTCGCACAGGTTCTTGCGGCCGCGGAAGAGTATGGGGTGATGGGTGACGATCAGCTCCGCGCCGAGGCGATTGGCTTCTTCCAACACCTCCGCGCACAAATCCAACGCCAGCAACACCCGGGTTACGGTTGCCTCCGGGTCTCCCGCCAGCAGGCCCGCGTTATCCCATTCTTCCTGTGTTTCCAGGGGCGCGATGCCCTCCAGAAGCGCCAGTATGTCTCTGACCGTCGCCATGCAGTACCGCCTCCCAAATCGCAATTTCCCGTTCAAACGCCGCCGCGTCGCCTTGCCCGCGCCGGGCGCCCTGAAGCGCCTTGCCTGCCACGCGCAGCCGGAAGGCCGCGTAAGCCGGCAAATTTTCCGGGCGTCGGCGCAAGAGCACGGGGCCGACCTCAATTTCCTCAGGCGTGAGGCGCATTTCCCCCGCCTCCGCCACAATGATGACATACAGCCTGCGCCCATCGCGGGCGATGGTCTCGTCCACAATGCGAAAGCGCGCAGCCTGCAGGCGCGCGCGCAGCTCCGGCGCGGCCACATTGGGTTGCAAAATCAGGCGCGCGCGGGAAAGCACATCCCGCCCGCGCTCAAGAATGCCGGCGATGGTCTGTCCGCCCATGCCGGCGATCACCGCCACATCCGGCGGTTCAGACAGCGCCTGCGCGCCGTCGCCGACGCAAAACTCCACCCTGTCCGTCAGCCCCAGCCCATAAATCAACCGCCGCGCCTTGGAAAGCGACGCCTCGGAAATATCGGCAAGCTGCGCGCGCCCGCACAGCCCGCGCAAAAGCATGTGCGCGCCCAAGCGGCCGTGGTCGGCGCCGATGTCGGCAAAGCAGGCGCAGCTTCCGGCCAGATCGCGTATGGCCGAAAGCCGCGCATCCAACGATATGGCGTTTGGCGGCAACATCAGTCGATGGAATCCTTCAGTTTGCGCGAGCGGCTGGGGTGGCGCAGCTTGCGCAGGGCCTTGGCCTCGATCTGGCGAATGCGCTCGCGCGTAACCTTGAACTCGCGGCCAACTTCCTCCAACGTGCGGGCGCGACCGTCTTCCAGGCCAAAGCGCAGCTTCAGCACCATTTCCTCGCGCGGGGTAAGCGTGGAAAGCACGCTCATAAGCTGCTCCTTCAGCAGCGTGAAAGCGGCGGCGTCCGCCGGAGCGGGCGCGTCGTCGTCGGGAATGAAGTCGCCCAGATGGCTGTCTTCCTCCTCGCCGATGGGCGTCTCCAGCGATACCGGCTCCTGCGCAATTTTAATGATTTCGCGCACCTTGTCCTCGGGAATGCCCATCTCCTCGGCAATTTCCTCGGGCAGTGGTTCGCGGCCGTACTCCTGCAAAAGCTGGCGTGAAACGCGGATGAGCTTGTTGATGGTTTCCACCATGTGCACCGGAATGCGGATGGTGCGCGCCTGGTCGGCAATGGCGCGGGTGATGGCCTGGCGAATCCACCATGTGGCATAGGTGGAGAATTTATAGCCCTTGCGGTAATCGAACTTCTCCACAGCTTTGATCAGGCCCAGATTGCCCTCCTGAATCAAATCCAAAAAGAGCATGCCGCGGCCCACATAGCGCTTGGCAATGGAAACAACCAGGCGCAGGTTGGCCTCGCTGAGGCGCTTTTTGGCTTCCTCGTCGCCCTCTTCCATGCGCTTGGCCAACTCAATTTCCTCGTCGGCGGTCAAAAGCGGCACCTTGCCGATTTCCTTGAGATACATGCGCACCGGGTCGTCGATGGAGATACCTTCCGGCACGGAAATATCAATTTCTTCCTCAGCCGCATCCGGCACAGGAACGGCCTCGGGGATGACTTCGTCCTTGACGACGTCGATATTCAGGCCCGAGAGCGTATCCAAAATGCGGTCAAACTGCTCCGAATCCATTTCCACATCGCCGAGCATCTCGACGATTTCTTTATATGTCAGTACGCCTTTGCTCTTGCCGGTCTCGATCAGCTCGCGCACGCGGGCTTCCATGACTTCTGCGTTGGGCTTTTTCATGCTGGCCTCTCCTTTCGACCGGTCATGTCCCGAGAAAGTTAATACAACTTCTCTATCTTTTCGTAAATCCTGCGCCGTTCCTCCGCATCGGCGGTGGCCGCCTGCGCCTGAAGGCGCTCGATTTCGCCGGCCCGCCGCGCGTTGCGGATGGCGTTTAAACTGTCCTCCGCCATTTTCAGCGCCTCCTCGCGGCTGTCCGGCAGAGGCTGATAGTTCAGCGCCGGCATTAGTTTTTCCCGCGCCTCGCCGTCCAGCCGTTCCAAAAAAGCATTGACGCTTTTGCCCTCAATTAACCATGCCGCACATTCGCGCAAGGGGCCTTCGTCAAAATCGCCGGGATCAACAATCTGCGCGGGAATGCGCCCCTGGCTCAACAGCGTGAGCAATGTGCATTCGGCTGCGCTCGGCGCATCCGCAGCCGCCCTGGAACGGGGACGAAACGCCCGAGGCCGCTCCTGCGGGGCGAGAGCGCTGGCGCCGATTTGCCGCAGCAGTATTTCGCGGTCATAGCCGGTCTCTGCCGCCAGACGGCGCAAATGGTTTTCCATCTCCACCGGGCTTTGCACGCCGCGCAGTATCTGGCAACATTTGAGCGCATATTGCGTCATGCCGTCCTGCGTGGCAATGTCCAACCCGTCGCGGGCGCGCAGCATGCGATATTCGGTGGCGTCGTACTTTTTCAGCGCCTCAAAGCCTGCCGCCCCGCGCGCGCGGATAAAATCGTCCGGGTCCATGCCGTCGGGATAGTCGATCACGCGGGCCTTCAGGCCGGTGGGTTCGAGTATATCCAACGCCCGCAGCGCCGCCTTCTGGCCGGCGGCGTCTCCATCGTAACTGACCCACACTTCCGGCGCATAGCGCTTCATCAGCCTGGCCTGTTCCTCCGTCAGCGCCGTGCCCAGCGTGGCGACCACGCCCTGCACGCCGTATTTGCGCAGGGAAACCGCGTCCATATAGCCTTCCACCAGCACCAAGCGGCCAACATGGCGCTCTTTTTTGACAAAGTTGAGGGCGTAAAGCCCTTGGCGCTTGTTAAATACCGGCGTGTCGGCGGTGTTCAGGTACTTGGGCTGCGCATCGCCCATCGCCCGGCCGCCAAACCCCAGCACCTTGCCCTGCGCGCTGATGATGGGGAAAATCACCCGGCCGCGAAACATATCGTATGCGCCGCCCTCGCGCCGCACGATCAAACCCGCGCGTTCCAGAAGGCCTTCTTCAAAGCTTTCCCCAGTCAGGTAACGCAATGTGGCGTCCCAGCCGCGCGGCGCGAAACCCAAGCCAAAATGGCGGATGTCCGCGTCCGTAAGGCCGCGTTTGTACAGGTAGGAAAGCCCCTGCGCGCCTTCGTCAGTCCACAATGTAGCGTGGAAAAAGCGCGCCGCGGTAACGTTTGCCGCGTAAATTCGCTCGCGCTCGTCCGGGCGCAGAGAGACGCTTTCCTTCGAAGCGGCCGGAAGCGGCAAATGCGCGCGTTCGGCCAGCAGTTTCACCGCTTCCTGAAAGTCCAAACGCTCCATTTCCATCACGAACTGGATCACCGTGCCGCCCTTATGGCAGCCAAAGCAATAGAACAGCTGCGTTTGCGTGTCCACGGAAAACGAAGGCGTTTTTTCGTTGTGAAATGGGCAGAGACCCCAACAGCGGTGGCCCTTGGGCTTGAGGCGGACATACTCGGAGACAACCTCCTCGATGCTGAGGCGCGAGCGCAACTCATCCAGCCAGGCGTCTGAAAATCTAGCCGACATGTTCACCTCTCTGAAAAGGACAGCCTGCCGCCGGAGCCGCTTGGCCGGCGGCGATTGTTTACACCTTTATGATTCGCCGCCCGGTTCGACGATTCCTGCCTCTGTTTCGACATTTTGCAGCAAATTATCGAATTGGAGCAAATCCATGCGCGCGGCAAAAAGCCTTTCCATACAGAAAGTATATACCACATGCACGCAAAAAAACCTTCATTTCTCACGCAAATTAACAAAAATAAAACAGAATACAGTCTGTTTAAGGTTTTTCTTCCTCTGGAACCCCTTGCAGCTTGCGGCCATAGGATGCCAGGGGCGGCCGGACCGCCCCGCGGGAGGAAACAACATGATTGTATGCAAATTTGGCGGCACCTCGCTGGCGGACGCGGCGCGTATCCGGCGGGCGGGGGCAATTTTGCGCCGCGACGGGGCGCGCCGCTTTGTAATCGTATCCGCGCCAGGCCGGCGTTTTGAGGGAGACGACAAGGTGACCGACTTGCTTTTGCAGGCCGGTACCGGCAACGGCGAGGCTCTGGCGGCCGTACTGGCGCGCTTTCGCGAGATGGCGGCAGCGCTGGGCGTGGACATGGAAGGCGAATTGCGCCGCGCCCGGGAAGAAATTCCCACGCGGGGGTTGGACTTCGCCGCCAGTCGGGGCGAATACCTGTGCGCGCAACTCGTTGCGAAATACCTGCGCTGGGAATTTGTGGACGCGGCGGGGGTAATTTGCCTGCGCGAGAGCGGTGCGGCGGATTTGGAAGAAACCTACCGGCGCCTGCCGTGCGCCCTCAAGCCCCTCAAAAACGCCGTTATACCGGGTTTTTACGGGGCAACGCGGTGCGGAGAAATACGCACGTTTCCGCGCGGCGGCTCAGACATCACCGGCGCGCTGGCCGCAGGCGCGATGGGCGCGCGGCTATACGAAAATTGGACGGATGTGGACGGACTGATGTCTGCCGATCCGCGGCTGGTTCAAAATACGGTATGCGTGCCGGAAGTCAGTTATCGCCAGATGCGCCTTTTGAGCGCCATGGGCGCGCAGGTTTTACATCCGGACAGCCTTTCGCCGGTTATGCGCGCCGGCATTCCTACAGTTTTGAAAAACAGTTTTCACCCCGAACGGCCGGGTACGCGCATCGCCGGCGGCGCGCGTGCGAAAATCCCCTGCCTGACCGGCCGGGCGCTGGAAAGCGGCGCGGGGCTGCTGGCGGTGCTTTCGCCTGAAGCGATGGAATTGCCCGGCCGCTCCCTTGCGGCCCTGCGCGCCGCGGGCATACGGCCGCGTTGGCTGGGCGCGTGGAGCGACCGGCTGCTCATGCGCGTGCGCGCCCGCTGCCTGCCCGAGGCCCTGCGCGCCCTGCACCGGGCGCTGGTGGAAAATGCCGAACGCTGGTAGAACCGCTCCGAACCTCTTTTCCGCCGCAACATCCGCTTCTCCCCGTTCGGGAAAGCGGACGCTTGCGGCGCATTTTCTGCCTCCCCGCGCCATTGTCCACGGGAGGCATTGCTTTGAAACAAGCAAATCCATCCCGAGTTTTTCGCTTGGAAAGCGAACATAGCGGCATTGCCTCTGCGCGTCTGGTTGCGCAGGAGACTTCATGGCCATTGATGAGCAATGCGGATGCAGCGTCTCCGCGCGCGTCCGATTGCGCGGCATCGAAGGCGCTGCTGCAACGGCCCCCAAAGCCTTTTCACACTTCTTCCCCACAACACATTTTCGATTGAAAAGCGCGCAAAGCAGCGCATCTCTTTCCAATGTACCCCACCGTTTTCGCGCATGAAAGGGCTGCCGCACCCTCTCCCACGAAAATCATTTCGGACATTTTACGGCATGTTCTCTATCGAAAAGCGCACAAACGGCGCGCCGGCAACGCAACCGTTTTGCACATGAAAGCAACCGCAACCCTTGGACGAAACGCTTTGACAATTCCAGCAGTCCAACGTATTTCCCGCTGGCACGCTACAGCGCGACACAACTCCTCTCTCATACGCCCGCTCACGCGCATGAAAAGTTGCCGCAAAATCCAGT
>CAJFUU010000310.1 GCA_904420265.1 uncultured Clostridia bacterium | reverse complement strand
CCCAGACGCCTCTTCCAATCCGCGTTCGGCGACACGAAACGCCCGGGGCCATAAGGGTCACGCTTCCTATACCGCCTATCCCCCGGGAAAGACGTGCGTAGACATTTGCCCATCGCGCCTTTGGAAATACGCGCAAGCCTTACCGGGCTGCTATCCGGCAGCAGGTTTTTGAGCGCGTTCAAAATGCCGCTTGACGCCCTTCAAAAAATACAGGGCCGCCGCAAGCCGATTCGTCTATGCCGCCGCGCCGCAACGGCGGTACAAAGCGGCGCGGCGGCCGCAAAATCGAAGCCTTTTGCAATTTTGTCATTTCCGGAGCGCCTGCGCATACCGAATCTCTGCGGATTACAGGGTCGGCAAGGCGGCGAAAAACGGGCATGGCGGCGACCACTTTCTGGCGCACACATCGCCTGCGTGCGTTTCTGCGGCCATACTCGCGCCCTTAAAACGGGTTTGGAGGCTTCAAGGCGTTCTTCTTTATGCCCTTCCCTGCTCAGCAGGGTCTTCTTCTCCGGGCAATGCGCTTGTCAATTCTATTTCACAAAAATGTCTCGCACATATCCTTGACATATATGAAAGAAAATTTTAATATAAATCCGTATATCCGAAGATGCGCAGGCGTGCAGGCCGCAGGGGAATATTTTCCGGGGCGGACGCTGACTGCCAATGGGGGATTGGCCTACGGGATGGCCTAAAGGGGGATGCGCTTTGAAGCCGATTTCGGCAAAAATCCGTCAGTCTGTACATCGACTGGCAAAGCGGTATCACGACTACAGCAGATGCGAGTCCTACAGGGAGCAGTTTCAACAATACTGTGCGGAAAGGGGCCTTAATATCCCCTGGAGCAGTTTTCGCAGGGCGCATGCGCTGATTCACTGCAACCCCTACGAATTCTTCCTTTTTAAATTCTATGAGAAAAGCCCGGCTGAGCAAGACGCTTACCTGACGATATGGCGGCGAAATTGTTTCGCCCGCAAAATTGGCGACGACCAGTCGGCAAACGGCACCGCTCCGGGCAACAAAATCCTTTTCAATTTAATTCTGAAAGATTTTCTTTGCCGGGAATGGCTTAATCTCACCGCCTGCACGGCGGAGGAGTTTGCCGCTTTCGTCAAAAAACACGGCACGGTGATGATCAAGCCCGCCTGCGACGGCTGTGGGCGAGGCATTCGCCTTTACAGCTACGCCGGGGATGAAGACGCTTTCGCCCGGCACGAGGCGCTGGCGGGCGAAGCCATGCTGGCAGAAGAAATGCCTGCCCAGCACGAATGGCTCAACCGCCTCAATCCCACCTGTCTGAACACCGTGCGCATATGTACTTACGCCGATCGCGACGACGTGCATATTCTCCTGGCTTCGCTGCGCACCGCCAAAGACGACAGCTTTGTGGACAATTTCTCTGCCGGGGGAATTTTTCTGGCCGTAGACCTTGAAACCGGCGCGGTAATCTCCGATGGCGTAGACAAAAAGGGAAATATTCTCAGCCGTCACCCGCATACGGGCGTGCCCTTTCGCGGCTTTAAACTTCCCAACTGGGACAAGGCCCTGCGCACGGTGCGGCTTGCCGCGCGACGCATGTACCAATTGCCGCAATGCCGCTTCCTGGGCTGGGACGTCGCCTTTCTCGCCAATGACGAAATCGCCCTCATCGAGTGCAACTGGCGGCAGGCGATTGAAATACAGTTACCCCATCAGCGGGGAATTTTCCATGAACTGCAGGCGCTGGGCCAAAAACTTTAAACCCTTGCCAACGCAACCGGCGCATGGGCGGCGGCTTTCGCCGTTCAGGGCCGTGAATTTACGGCGAAATCATCCGCTTGAAAACGCGCGGCTTGCCGGGCAGATTCGGAGCGCTCGCTCTCCTTTCTTTATTAAAGGTCAAAGCGGACGCATGCGTCCGCTTTAAATGTTCACAAAGCCACCCGCCTGTCGGAGCAGAGAAAGCCTGCAAAACAAGGACACAAACTTGCAGGCAAGGGACTTACATAGACGCACGCGCGGCTGACGAGCAAACTTCGCCATTTGGCGAAGTTTGTCGCTTTGCGGCTGCATTTGATATTCCCACAGGGCTTGGCAAATGCACCGCAGCAAGCGCAAATTGTTTCTGTTTCCTCTTCCTGCGTTTGCGGGCTTTGCCTGCGCTCTGCGCGGGCGCGCATGCGTCCGTTTTGAGCAAAGGCAATTTTAATGCGATAATCTTTGAAGGGATGCTCCGCCAGTCTTGCAAAGAGCCCGCAGGCCGCGCGGCGGTCAATCAAAAACTTGCGGCGTCCAAACGGCAGAAGAGCGCCGGGCATGCAAAGGGATTTGCGAAAAAGCCCCGAAAAAAGTTCCGCATTGCTTTATCAAGGCTCCGCGCGGCTGGGAAATGAACGCCCCGCCCCGCCATTCCCAAGGTTGATATTCAGCTTGTCAAAAAGTATCTTTGACAAGCCGGCGGACGGGGGCGTTTCTCCCTCGCCGGGACCACGTCTCAAATTGGAAATTTGAGACGTCAGGATGTTGACAAATGCAAAAGGGCTTCCGCTTCCCTCGCGCTTTCCCATGGGTCTTTTGGCAGCCCGGATATTCTCCTTCCGACAAAGCAATTTGCCTCCAGAAAAACACCGCAAATCCGCCGCGCATGCCGCCGGATAGGTTCTCAGGGCGCCGCGATACATTTGGCAAGCTGTGTGGCCGGGAAACGGACTCCCGGCCGCTTTGCGCTTATAAAGCGGCTTGCCCTTCGCCGCAGCGCATGCTCGCGAACTCGCAGGGCGTATGTAAAAATTTCGCGTACATCAAAATAATACTTGACGCGTAATACTATGCAATATATAATATCGTACGAAGGGAGGTGATCGCGTGGACGCACAACTCAAGCGCGGTATGCTGGAGGCGTGCGTATTGTCTGTACTCGCGCGCGGGGATTCCTACGGCTACCAGCTTGTAAAGGACATTGGCGGCTGTGTGGAGGTTTCTGAATCCACGCTTTACCCCATTCTGCGCCGTCTGGAGGCGGGCGGGTATCTGCGCGTATATTCGCGCGAGCACAACGGCCGCCTGCGCAAGTATTACGGCATCACCGGGGCAGGGCGCGAACGTCTGGACGAGTTGCGCGAGGAATGGCGGCAGGTTCTTCAGGTCTATGCCTTTATTATGGAGGGAACGGAGGGCGAGCCAGCTTGAACAAACAGGAATTTTTACAGGCCCTGGAAGCGCGGTTGGGCGATTTGAGCGCGGAAGAGCGCAGTCAAGCGCTGGAATTTTGCGCCGAGGGCATCGACGACCGCATGGAGGACGGCACCGGCGAAGAAGAGGCGGTGGCGGCGCTGGGAAGCGTAGAAGACGTAGCGCGCGATTTGCTGGCCGACCGGCCGCTTCGGACCGTGGTGCGCGAACGCGTGCGCCGCGAGGGGAACGCCGGGCACATTGTGCTGCTGATTCTGGCTTCGCCCTTTCTGCTATCTTTTTTTGCGATCGGGCTATCGGTATATATCGTGCTTTGGATGCTGATGCTTACGGTATATGCGGTGCTCTGGTCCCTGCTGGTTGCGGGCGCGGCGTGCATATTGGGCGGCATCGCGGGAATATTCGTCGCCGGAGCCGCGCCGGGACTGTGCGTGTGCGGCGCGGGGCTGTTTTCTTTCGCCCTCGGACTTTTGCTGTTTGACCCGGCGCGCGCCGCCGCAAAAGGTTCGCTGAAACTGACAAAGGCCTTCGGGCGCGGCTGCAAGCGGTTGATTGTTGGAAGGAGGAACGGATAATGCGCAAGAGGACTAAAATTGCACTGGCTGTTTTGATTGTGGGGCTCATCGTACTGCTGGCGGGCTTCGCCCTGGCGGATTTTGACCTGACCAATCTGACGACGAACGGAGATATGACGCAACGGCAATACGAAGCTGAAGGCGATGTGACGCAGTTGGTGGTAAGCGACTTAAATGCGGATGTCGTCATCACGCCTTCCGCGGACGGCAAGGCGCGGCTGACCTGCTGGGAAAACGAGGATTTGACCTACGAAATCAGCGAAGAAAACGGCGCGCTGCGCGTGGAAAAGCACGACGGGCGGCAGGGTTTCAGCCTCTGGTTCGGCGTTCAGCAGAATGTGGCGCTGGAAATCGAACTTCCGGCGGGCGTGGCGGTGGAGGTTTCCACCAGCAGCGGCGCAGTGCAGCTGGAAGGCGACCCGGAGGGCGCTTCCTCCCCCACTGTGTCCCTTGAAACCTCCGACGGCCCTATCGCCGTGACGAACGTGTCCGCCGGGACGGTCAGCCTCAACACCGGCAACGACAGCGTGGACGTAGAAAACGTGAACGCGGATACGCTGACAGTCGAGACGGACAACGGCCCCATCACGGTGAGCGATGTGCAGGCCGGGGAAATCAGCCTGCATAACGATAACGACAGCGTGAACGTGGAAAATGTGGATGCGGATGCGCTGACAATCGAGACGGACAACGGCCCGATCGGCCTGAACGGCGTGCGCGCCGGGAAGATCGCCCTGCACACTGAAAATGACGACGTACGCATGGACGACGTGGAGGCGGATACCCTCGAGGCCGTCACCGACAACGGAGAGATCGGCTTCTCCGCCCTTGCCGCCCGTGAAAGCCTCACCCTGCAAACCGATAACGGCAATATCCGCGGCACGCTGGCGGGAGAAATGCGCGATTATCACATCGAAAGCGAAACCGACGGCGACAATAACCTGCCCGAAGCGCTGGACGGCGAAGGCGTCTTCCTGCGCGTGGTCACCGACAACGGCGACATCGACGTGACATTTGCCGGATAGGATGGACACAGGAAAGGAACAATTGAATTGCGGCAGGCGCGCTTCCTTGCAAGGGGCGCGCCTGCAACGCGCCTGGAGCGTGTTTCAAAAAACCTTAAAATGCAATTTTGGCGCTCCGAGTTCTTGACGCAGCCCCACGAAACCCGCGAATTCTGCGCTGAAACTGGTGGAAAATCCCCTCGTAATTGCGGGTTTTTCTTTTTGGACGCACTCTGGCGCGCAGAGGCCCGCGCGGCGGAAGAACGCCCATGTTCTGCATGAACGACGCGTATGCCCGAAACCGGGAAACGGCTGCGTCGTTCCCCCCGGACGCCGTCTCCTGTGGATGGCGAAACCGGGGCGCGACGCGATAAAAACCGGTACTTTTGAACAATTTGTAAACTTTTGCCGGGGCGCTTGACAGTTGCCCCGGCATTCTTTATAATAGTCAAAGAAGGTCAAAATGGTCTTCGAGGGGAGGCTAAGGATTTATGAACATGGAAAAATTCACCAAGAAATCGCTGGAGGCCATCCGCGCAGCGCAGGAGGTGGCCATCGAGCATCAGAATATGCAAATTGACCAGCAACACCTGCTCTACGCGCTGACCGCGCAGCAGGATGGCCTGATCCCGCAACTGTTTACGGCGCTGAATATCGAGCCGCAGCGCGTGCTTTCCGCCTGTGAGCGCGAAATTGAGCGCATTCCCAAAGTGTCCGGCCCTGGCCGCGACCCGGAGAAGGTCTACATTTCCCAAAGCGTGGACGCGGCGCTGAACGAGGCCGAAAAGCAGGCCGAACACATGAAGGATGAATACGTCTCGGTCGAGCATATCCTTCTGGCGCTGATGGAAAAGCCCAACGGCGTTTTGAAGCGGCTGTTTTCGGAAATCGGACTTACGCGCGATAATTTCCTCAAGCAGTTGCAGGCCGTGCGCGGCAACGCCCGCGTCACCAGCGACCAGCCGGAGGATACCTACGACGCGCTGAAAAAATTTGGCACTGACCTGACCGATATGGCGCGCAAGCAGAAGCTCGACCCGGTAATTGGCCGCGACGCGGAAATCCGCAACGTCATCCGCATACTTTCGCGCAAAACGAAGAATAACCCTGTGCTGATCGGCGAACCTGGCGTGGGCAAAACGGCCATTGCCGAAGGGCTGGCGCAGCGCATTGTGCGCGGCGACGTGCCCACCTCGCTGAAAGACAGGACGCTGTTTTCGCTGGACATGGGCAGCCTGATTGCCGGCGCGAAATACCGCGGCGAATTTGAAGAGCGGCTCAAGGCCGTATTGGAAGAGGTG
>CAJFUU010000309.1 GCA_904420265.1 uncultured Clostridia bacterium | reverse complement strand
GTCATACAGAAAACCTCCTGTCGCAGTTCCTATTCTACGACAGGAGGCCACTTTTTTCCTTTGTCCGTTGCTTGGGGTACTGGCCACCTCCTTATGTGGGCAATTCTTGCGTTTGCTGGCTTTGTCTGCGTTCTGAACCTTCGTCCCCCTGACGAAGTTTGCCGCCTTACGGCTGTATTTGACAATCCCGCAGGGCTTGGAAATGCACCAAGAAAACTCCGCCGCTTGGCGAAATTTGCCGTCCTGCAACTGAATTTATCAATCCCGCATCTCTTGGCAAATTTGCCGCAAAAAGCAAAATCTCTTCTGACGCCTATTCCATTCAGTCTGTTTTTGCGTTTGCATTCTTTGCCTGCACTCTGAAGCGGTCCCGGGTATAACCCAGGGCCGCTTTGCGTTGTTTTTGGAAAAAATACCGTCTCGTCCTTGACAAGTGTCCGAAATCAGACTATAATATAAATAAGTGTCCGATTTCGGAAACTGTATACGGAGGGATTCTGCATGCCTTTTCCGGGCGAAAAATGGACTGTACGCCGCAATCGCTTGAAGTCTTCCTTTGAAGCACTGTATCGGGACGTAGCCGCCTTCTTTGGCCTGCCGCCCTCGATTGTGTGGATACTGTACACGCTCATGGACGCAGAAGGGGAACTTGCGCAGCGAAACCTGGGCGAGGAATGGGGTTTTCCCAAACAAACCATCAACTCCGCTATTCACCACCTCTGCCGGGACGGCTATCTGACGCTGGCTGTGGTTCCGGGAACGCGCAACCGCAAGTCCATCCACTTAACCGAGCGGGGCCGGGCCCTGGCGGAGCACACGACGCGCCTGTTGTCGCAGGCTGAGGAGCGGGCCGCCGCCCACCTGACGGAGGAAGAGCGGCGGCAATACGTGGCGCTTTCGGAAAAATACTATCGCGCGCTTCTGGAGGAGACCGCGCGGATTCGCAAATAACGCGGAGTATAACGGCGCGATGCGCCGATTCATAAAAAGCAAGGGGGTGAAGCGCGCTATGGCCTATATTTCCCATCAGTGCGTCGCCTGCGCGGACGCTACAAAGCGCGTCGCGGGCAAATTTGGCGGCAGGGACGAAAAGGGGCGGCGTTTTGCCGGCAATATGTACGAGTGCGACAACCAGGCCTGTCCCGTCAACCAACTGCGCATGCGCAGGTTGAAAAAAGCGCCCGCAGCGCAGGCGGGCAAAGCATCTGCGGCGGGCCATGCCAATTTTGTGCGGAAGGGAGCGTCGTCCACAGGGCATGAATGAAAAGCTGAAAGAAAAAATCAGAGAATCCATGCAAAGCGTCCTGCCCATCACGGTCATCGTGCTGATTTTGTGCATGACCATCGTGCCGATGGAAGTGGGCACGCTTTTGTTGTTCCTCACCGGCGCGGTGTTGTTGATTGTCGGCATGGGCTTTTTTCAGCTTGGCACGGAAATTGCCATGACGCCGCTGGGGCAGGGCGTAGGCGGCAGGCTGGTCAAGTCCCGCAAAATCTGGCTGATCGCCCTGGTCAGCTTCGCAGTGGGCGCGATCATTACCATTGCCGAGCCGGATTTGCAGGTATTGGCCAATCAGGTGGCGGCCATTCCCAATCAGGTATTGATTCTCACCGTGGCCGTAGGCGTGGGCCTGTTTCTGGTCGTCGCCGTTTTGCGCATACTGTTTGGCATCAGCCTTTCGAAAATGCTGACGGTGTGCTATGTGCTGCTGTTTGTATTGTCGTTTTTCACGCCTTCGTCGTTCGTGGCGGTGGCCTTTGACTCCGGCGGCGTCACCACGGGGCCGATGACCGTGCCCTTTATCATGGCGTTGGGCGTGGGCCTGTCCGCCGCGCGCAGCGACAAAAACAGCGCCAACGACAGCTTCGGCCTCATCGCGCTGTGCAGTGTCGGGCCGATTCTTTCGGTGCTTTTGCTGGGCATATTTTATCATCCCTCCGAGGCCATTTACAGCGCAGTGGAACTGATGCCTGTAGCGACCACGCACGACGTGGTTCTGCAATTCCTTTACGCGCTCCCGCAGTATGCGAAGGAAATCCTCGTCAGCATACTGCCGCTGGCCGCGGTGTTTGTAATCTTTCAGGCTCTTACGCGCAACTATCACCGGCGGCAGGTATTGCGCATGTGCGTGGGCATCGTTTATACTTACATCGGGCTGGTGCTGTTCCTCACCGGCGTAAACGTGGGCTTCGCGCCGGTGGGCAGCCTGCTGGGCAGCGGCATGGCGGAGACGGCCCTGCGCTGGTTGCTGGTTCCCATCGGCATGGTCATCGGCTACTATATCGTCAAGGCGGAGCCGGCGGTGCAGGTGCTCAACGTGCAGGTGGAGGAAATCACCGGCGGCACGGTTTCGCGCAAGATGATGAACGCCGCGCTTTCCATCGGCGTTTCCTGCGCGGTGGGGCTGGCGATGGTGCGCGTGCTAACCGGCATCAGCATTTACTGGATTATCCTTCCCGGTTACGCGCTGGCGCTTATCCTGAGCTTCTTTGTTCCCAAGGTGTTTATCGGCATCGCCTTTGACTCCGGCGGCGTGGCCAGCGGGCCGATGACTTCCACCTTCCTTTTGCCCCTGGCCATGGGCGCGTGCACCGCCGTCGGCGGCAACGTGGTGACGGACGCGTTCGGCATCGTGGCGCTGGTGGCGCTGGCGCCGCTGATTGCCATACAGATTATGGGCCTGGTTTACGCCCATAAATCCAAGGCCGTTGCGGCGCCCGCAGAGCCTCTGCCCAACGAGGAGATCATTGAACTGGAGGAGGATTGAGCATGCAACAACCGGACAGCAGCCGGATTCTGCCCCGGGCGCTTTTGATGGTCACCCGCGAAGAGGATCAAGCCAAGATAGATAAAATTCTCTCCACTGCGGACATACCGATTTACTTTCAGGCCCGTGGCCTGGGCACCGCGCCCTCGGAAATCATGGATATTCTTGGCCTCAGCGGCGGGGCAAAACAGGTGACGATGGGCTTTTTGCCCAAGTATATGGTCAAACCCGTATTCGAAACGCTGAACGAAACCTGTTCCCTGCGCAAGCGAGGGCACGGCATCGCCGTCACCATCCCGATCAGCGGCATACAGAACCACATGCTGCGCGTGCTCAAAGACGAGGCGCGCGAGGCGATGGAGCAAATGTTCAGAGGGGACGAAATCGAAATGAAAGAAAAATCCGAATACAGCCTGATCTGGGTATCTGTAAAAAGCGGTTACAGCGACGACGTGGTGGACGCGGCCAGGGCCGCCGGGGCCAAGGGAGGCACGGTGATGAAGGGACGGCGCCGCAATTCGGAGCGCATCCAGCAGCTTTTTGGAATCTCCGTGCAGGACGAGCAGGATTTTGTAATGATCATCGTGCCCAAAGCGCGCAAGGCGGAAATTATGTCTGCCATCAGCGCCGCCTGTGGCACGCGGACGGACGCCCATGGCGTAGTCATCTCCCTGCCCATCGACGACGCACTGGGCCTGGAAGGGTAAACGGGCCCGAATTTTCCCGCCCGGGCGACGCCGCCGGTTTGCCCTGATGTGCGTGGAAGCGCAAACCAGCGGCGATTCGCCACGCGCCGTCGCGGCCGCCGTATACCGTGGGCTCGCAGAAAATGCCTTTTGGAAGCCGTGCAGCGGGTGCCTTCGCTGTTCAAGGAGCAGGCTGCGCCCGCGGCGGGGCCGGAGGCAACGCGCATTGCCATGCGCCTCGCGGCCGCCGTATACCGTGGGCTCGCAGAAAACGCCGTTTTGGAAGCCGTGCGGCGGGTACCTTCGCTGGTCAAAGCGCAGACGACGCGCCCGCGGCAGGGCCGGAGGCAACGCGCATTGCCACGCGCCGTCACGGCTGCCGTATATCGTGGATTCGTAAAAAATGCCTTTTGGAAGTCGTGCGTCGGGTGCCTTCGCTGGTCAAAGCGCAGGCGACGCGCCTGCGGCGGGGTCGGAGCCAATGCGCATTGCCATGCGCCGTCGCAGCCGCTGTATACCGTGGGCTCGCAGAAAATGCCTTTTGGAAGTCGCGCGTCGGGTGCTTCGCTGGTCAAGGCGCAGGCGACGCGCCTGCGGCAGGGCCGAGGCAACATGTGCGCGGCTCAGTCCTCGCGTCGCTCGCCGAGCTATGTGTAGGCAAGGTAACCGCCAACCATGCGCAAAAATCATGAACGCGCATGGTTGTAACAGGCCTGCCATCCGCCGTGGCAGACGGATAAACTGTCGGGAAGGCGACGTCCGGCAGGCGCGACGGCCGTTTCCACTCGGCGGGTAAAAGCTGGCTATGCCGCGGGGGCGTCAAAACCGGCCAACGCAGCGCCTTTCAATCGCGCCGGCCGTTGGATCCCGGCAATCGCGGCGGTTTGCGCCGCTGGGCGCGCATCTGGCCGGACGGGGCGAAATTCTCCCTCAACCATTCCCGCCTCGGGTCATGGGCCGCGCCTTCAGGACGTGTCCAGCCTGTCAAAAGCCTTCGGGAAGGAAGACCTCGCAGCGTTTCTACGGCCGCAGAAAACAGTAAAAATTCGTTGTCATCAAGGATATGCGTCTCAAAAGCGGCCCTTTCCACGGCGAAAGGGCCGTTTATTTCGCAAAAAACGCGGGCTTCATCAGGCAACGCTTCTCTTAAAAGAGCGGTTTCGCCATTTTTCGATGGCCTGAAATCGCGATTTCGGGACGGGCTTTTGTCCATCCCGGCGGAATCTCTTTGGCAAGACCGGCGCGGGTATCCAATTTCGTCCGTCCGGCCATGGGCAGCGCCAAGATTTGCGGTTTCCGCCCTTTAAGCGGCGGCCGCGTCATGCCCCAGAACTGCTTGCACAGGCGAAACGCTTGGATTCTGCGAACATGCATGCGATACTCCAAAAACAAACGGCGCGGCGGTTTTGATGATTTTCAAACCGCCAAAACCAGCCGCTTTTGCGCGGTTAAAATTTGCATATAGTGCAAACGCGCCGAAGGCGGCGTTGAGCGTCCCTGCGGCGCGCGACCTATTTGAAAAAGAGAGAATCCGCAATTGCGATGGAATCTTCCGGCAGTTTCTGTGGAGCAAGCCAAAATTTGGAGCGACGAAACGACGTCAAAAGCACCTTCAAGGCGTTTGCAAGCGGCTCCAGGCCGTGATTTTAAAGAGGGAAAAACCGCAATTGCGCGGGGATTTCCGTCTGTTTGCGTGAAAAATCCGCAGGTTTCTGGCGCCAAGTCAAAAGTCCAAAGCGCCAAAATGGCGCAAAAAGCGCCGGAATTGCATTTGAGAATTTTTCAAACCCGTTCTAGCACGTCCATGTAAACAGCGCTCCGGGCAAAATATCGGCGGCGCGCATGGCTTCGGCGGCGGTGCGGAAAACGCCGAACACCGCCGAACCGCTGCCGCTCATGCGCACCACGCACGCGCCCAGGGCGCGCAGGTTCGCCATCGCCGCGCCGATTTCCGGCATCAGGGCGATGGAAGGCGCTTCCAGGGCGTTGCCGGAAAGCCGATCGATTCGCTCCAAATCGCGCGCGAGAATTGCTTGCGCCAGCGCGCCGTTGTCCAGATGGAGGCTTTGGCCCATGCGGTCGAACTGCGCGAACACGGCGGCCGTGGAAAGGCCGCGCCCGACATGCACGATGACAAGGGGGAAACGCTCTGCCTGGCCCAGAGCGCTTATTTTTTCGCCCATACCGCGCACGTGGGCAAAGCCGCCGGCAATGCAATAGGGCACGTCAGCCCCCAGGCTGCGGCCGATTTCCAGCAGCTTATCCACCGGCAAACGCAGATCCCACAGGCGGTTCAGGGCGATCAGCGCGGCGGCGCAGTCCGCGCTGCCCCCGCCCAGCCCGGCACGGATGGGGATATTTTTGGCAAGCGATATGCGCGCGCCGCAGCGCTTGCCCATGTACTGATTGAGCGCCTGCGCCGCCTGCATAACCAGGTTGCGCCCGCCGACCGGCAGCGCGCGGCCGTTCACCGTCAGCGTCAGCCAGCGGGCGCGTTCAAACGTCAGCACGTCGGAGAGATCGACGCGCTGCATGAGCATATCCAGTTCGTGATAGCCGTCGTCGCGGCCGGCGCACACGTCCAGCGACCAGTTGATTTTCGCCTGCGCCCGCGCGATGATTCTCATGCCCACTCCCCCACAGCTTTGGTGTGCGGCCCGTCAGGGCCGGCCTCTATTATAGCACGCTTTCCCCCGCCGCGTGTTAAAAATCGGCGCCAGCCTTGCATATTTTGAAAAACGGTTTATAATGGTGGTATCGCCAGGACGGGAACGGTCGGGCGGTCGCGCGCAAAGAGAGCCGGCGGCAGGTGTAAGCCGGAGGCGCAAGGCCCGATTTCCATCCCCGAGCGTCTCCGCGAAAGCGGGGCGGGTGCGCCCGATAGCGCGCGAAAGAGGAGCTTCAGCTTGAAAACGGGTGGCACCACGGCGCGCGCGCCGTC
>CAJFUU010000308.1 GCA_904420265.1 uncultured Clostridia bacterium | reverse complement strand
GTTCTTTCTGGCCATGTGTTTTACCTCCTGTGTGATGCTTCTATTCTACACCTCATGGGAGGTTTACACAAAGTTTGGGACGGTCTCTGTCTCCATCGGAGATATGGCCCCGAAAATGGCGCTTCCCATAGCGAAACAGCCGCTTTTGCAAGGAACCGAAGCCTTTGCGTGAGGCAACGCTTCCCGAAAAAGCTGTTTCACTGCTTTTTCGACAGCATGCCATATATCCACAACCGCGAAACCTCGGGGAAATATGAAAATTGAGAGGTTGGCTGACGGATAGTCTTGCGGATGCAAAGTCCCTGGAGGTTACCGTCAGGCCAATATTTTCTCATTCCAACAGCTTGGGCAACGAGACGATCAAAGACACGGCCGGCTGCCGTGCCTTTAACTGTACATTTATTGTCGATAGAGGAAAAAGAACGAACGTCCGGCCTCAGAGCGTGATAAAGCCTGCAAACGCTGAAATCGCCTTGCATAGAACAGCCATCAAAAGCGACTTTCTGCTTGCGGCGGTGAATTTGCCAAGTCCTGCTGGCTTGCGCATCGCACTGGCAGTCTGTTGACTTTATCAACATTCTGAAGCCGGGCGAATGCCCGGCCCAGCCCGCTTTCCACGAGCGTAGGAAGCGGGCTGGGGATTGTTTGTTGCGGCGCGCCGTCATGAGAGTTTGCTCCCAGCGAGCACGGGATACGGCGCTTTGCGGCCTATGTACATGTAACCTTTTCGCGCCTGCTCGCGCCGGGACATCGCCTTGATGGCGCGTTAAACGCCTTTCTTGATTTGAAAATCAGACGCCGAAGAGCTGCACCCAGTGGAGAATGCCATTCACCTCATAGGCGCATACGCCGATGCGCGTATAACTCGCTCGCAAGATGTTCGCGCGGTGACCTTCTGAGCTCATCCATGCGGCCATGACCCTGTCGGCGCTGTCATGCCCGCGGGCGATGTTTTCACCGCTGGCGGCATCGGAAACCGTGGACCAACTGCTGCCATCCGGGCGGGTATGACTGAAGGATTCGGCAATTTCCCGGGCGCGTATGGCTGCGGCGCGCGTCAGTTCCGGATCGACGCTGAGCGTGCTCAAACCGCGCGCATTGCGCTCCTGGTTGACTTGACGGACGACCTCGTCGGCAAGGGATTGCATCTCGCTGCCCGGGGACTGCGTGGGGCGCGCTGTTGGAGACGGTGTGGCTGGCATGGTTGGAACCAAAGTCGGTTTTTGCGTAGGAGTTGCCGCGGGAGTAACGACTGGAGTTGGTTTCTGAGACGAAAGCGTAGCGGTTGGAGAAACTGAAGTCTGCAAATCACTGGTCGGTTGGGCGCTGACCGTTGCCGTCGGCGCAGGCGTTGGCACAGCGGTTGGTTCAGATGTGCAGGGCGTGGGGGCGTCGGTAGGCGTTGGCGTTGCTTCAGGCGTTGACGGTGCAGAACTTCCTGCTTCCACGCGCACACAGCCGTCCGAACAGCGCAATTGTACCGCATAATCTCCTGCTGGCTGCGTATAGTAACCTGGCACGGTAAAATAACCATCTGCACCGCTTACATAGCAGACGAGAATGGGCCAATTGTCGCGGTATACGGTCAGCGTGGCCTGCGTGCAGCCGCAATCCGTCCAGGAAACGGCGAGGACGCCGTTTTCCATCTGCGCATTCAAGGCTGGAACGGCCCATGCCGCGGGCATACACAGCAGCAAAATCAGGAACAAAACAAGCGTGCGTTTCATCGTTTTGCATCTCCTTTGTCATCAAATTGAAATAAGTTTCGACAAAATTGTAACAAATACGCCAACAAATGTCAAGAAAAATTGTGCAATTTCCATAGATTTCCAGATGCCCCAAGATTTTCCTGTCCCTTGCGGCAATGGTACTTTTCTGGTATAATCACCGCAGAGCAGCGCAGAAACCCAAACAGTTGGCGTAAAGTTCGCCTGCCGATGGGTTGCTGTGCGGTACAGGGCGACGCCGCTTACGCATTTTCATCTGCGCCTTGCGGCAAGGGGGCTTTGCCCGGCTTGCGGTCGGAAAAGCGGACCTGGGCGGCGAAGTCGGACTGGGCGGCCTTCATGCGGCGGGCGATGGCACAATGGACAAACGCAGTTTTGCCTGCCGGCGAACCTGCGTTTTGCGCTGTGGAAGTATGAGCGCGCCGGTTGTGTTTCGGGGAAATGCCTATATGTCGTTTTGAAAACGGTCGCCCGGGGACGCTCCATGGCACGACAGGTTTGGGGCAATGCGGCGTTGCTATGCAACGCTTCAGAGCGCCGGCAAAGCCCGCAAACGCAAAAATTGCCCTGATCAAGAAGTGGCCAGTACCCCAAGCAACGGACAAAGGAAAAAAGTGGCCTCCTGTCGTAGAATAGGAACTGCGACAGGAGGTTTTCTGTATGAC
>CAJFUU010000307.1 GCA_904420265.1 uncultured Clostridia bacterium | reverse complement strand
GTCATACAGAAAACCTCCTGTCGCAGTTCCTATTCTACGACAGGAGGCCACTTTTTTCCTTTGTCCGTTGCTTGGGGTACTGTCCACCGCCGTATGGGATGCGCTTCGCGTAAGGCTGGCGGCGCGCCGGCGTGGATACTTTGGAGGATGCCCGCGTTTATGGCGAATACCAGCTCCGATTGCCGGAAATATGATTTTCCGGCGACCGCCCTGCGCCAATGGCCAAAGCGCGTTTCCGTTCTTTTTTGTCATGCGGGCGTTTGCCCTGGATGCCTCTTTGGGAACCGGCGGGCCGCCGCGCGCGTCTAAGAAACAAATCCCTGAAAAAGGAAGTGAGCGTATGAAGCGATGGATGTCTGTCCTGACTGCGCTGGCGCTGCTGGTTTCGGCGCTGTGCGTCCCTGCGCTGGCGGCGGACTATGTGTCCGCGTCCACGCCGTTGGGCCTGTCCGGCGCGCGCATTTCCAACATCCGCCTGGCTGCGGACGCCGTCAACGGCACGGCCGTGCCCTACGGCGGCAGTTTCTCTTTTAACGGCGTGGTGGGCGCGCGCACGTCGCAGCGCGGCTATCAAAGCGCCGAAAACGGGCGCGGCGTCAGCGTGGTGGGCGGCGGCGTGGCCCAGGTGGCCAGCACGCTGTATCTGGCCCTTGAGCAAATCGACGGTATTTCCTACGACGCATTGAAGACTTACGGAGACAGTTACAACCAAAGCTATGTTTCCGACCCTGCGGACGCCATTCTGGTGGATGAATCCGTGGGAACGGACTTTGCCTTCACCAACTACCACGGCGATATGACCATCCAGATGTATATTTCCGGCGACCAGCTTGTGTGCGCGCTCAATTTTGACAGCGTTTCCGGCGGCACGGCGCGCAGCGAGGCCACAATTTACCTCAGCGGCACGGACGCGCTGCGCAACAACGTCTCCCTGGCGGCGCAGGCCGTCAACGGCACGACGCTTTCCTCCGGCGACACGTTCTCGTTCAACGACATTGTCGGCGAGCGTTCGCAGAGCCGCGGCTATCAGTCCGCGCTCAACGGGCGCGGCGTCAAGGTGGTGGGCGGCGGCGTGGCCCAGGTGGCCAGCGCGATATGGCTGGCCGTGAAGGACCTTTCCGACGTTGTAATCGTAGAAAAATCCACCTACGGCAGCCGCTACAACCAGAATTATGTGGATAGTTCAGCCGACGCCATCCTTACCGACTATGGCGCTGGTACGGATTTTTCCTTCCGCTATATGGGCACAGGTTCGATTACCATTGAGACATATGTCAGCGGCGACGCGCTCGTCTGCCGTGTGAGCGGCGCTTCGTCCGGCTGGGATACCGGCGCCTCCGGCTGGGAGTCTGCAGATAGCTGGGACAACGGCTGGAACACCGGCTGGAACAATGCCTCGGAGGTGCCTACGTTCGAATAAGCGCTGTGCGCCGCCGTTTCTTTGGGCGCTTCGAATTTTTTCGGGGGCGCCTCGGCTTATCAAAAAAGTATTTTTGACAAGCTGGCGGACGGGGCGTATCTTCCCCGCCGGGGCCGCCTTTGGCAAAAACGCAGAATCCTGTGGATTCTCGCCTTCTGCCACCCTCTCCAATTTTTGCCCAGGGGAATGGGATTTTCCGGCGCAAAAAACGACCTGCCCCGACGTACATGCCGTCGGGCACGATGAAAGTGCGAAAGGGTTTCCGCCCTTCCGCGCTCTCCTGAGGGGTTTTGACAGCCTGGGGCGCTCCGAATTTTCGGGGCGCCTTTTCGCGTTGCGTTTCGCTTGGCGGCGTTCAGGAGAATTTGCGGCCATGCGCCAAACGGCCGTTGCGCGCAACGGAGCATGCGGATGCGGCGGCGGAAATGCAGGAAAAGGGCGGCGCCGCAATTTGCAATCGCTTTGGCGACGCCGGACGCGGCCCGGAAGGCGGTTTTTCAGGCCGCGTAAGCGCTGCCGGTATCATGCCTTCCAGGGCCTTGTCAAACCGCCGGCGAAACCAGCGGGCATAATTGCGCGCGGAACGCGCCGGTGTGTATCCAAAACTTTACTTTCATCGCCGCATCTGGTATACTGCACATGAAGGGAGGGGTACGCGTGCCGAAGGTGAGCGTCATCGTTACGGTGTACAACGTTGAGGACTATCTGGAAAGGTGCCTGCAATCGCTTTCCGCACAGACGCTGGAGGACATTGAAATCCTGTTGGTGGACGACGGCTCCACCGACCAAAGCGGGCGCATCTGCGACGAATATGCCCGAAAACATGCGAACGCGCGCGTTATCCACAAGGAAAACGGCGGTGTGTCTTCGGCGCGCAACGCCGGTTTGGACGCGGCTACGGGCGAATTTATCGGCTTTGTGGACAGCGACGATTTTGTTGAACCGGAATGCTTTGCCCGCGTCTACGGAGCCGCCGTGCGCACGGGCGCGGACGTGGTGTGCTTCGGTTTTGCCAGCGTTTGGGGCGACGAAGCGGTCATGAAGGTGGTCGGCGGGGAGGAACGTCTCTTCGACGGCAACCGCAACGCCTTCTGCGCCCAGTTTGACCGTCAGTTCAAGTATTTCTGCTGGGACAAGATTTACCGCCGCCGCCTCTTCGAGGGCCTGCGCTATCCGCTGGGCCGCATTTACGAGGACGCCTATCTGTTGCCCGCGCTGCTTTCGCGCGCCGGCCGGCTTTTGATGCTGCCGGACGTTTTGTACTATTACCGCATGCGCGTAATGAGCATCACCCATGTGCGCGACGGCCGCCTGAACCAATGGTTGGAGGCTACCATGCCGCTGGTGGAGATCGCGCGCGAAAAGTACCCGGAGGATATTGACAAGGCCTGGGGGCGCTATAACATCATTCAGCTTCGCTCCATCGACGCCATTTTTGAATGCGACCACTTCCGCAAACATCCCTGTTGGAAATATCAGTACAGGCTTTTGTGGAAACGCCTGGGTTCGATATTGTTTTTGCGTTGCCCGCAGGTGCGGCCGATGCGCCGCGTCTACGCGCTGGCCGCGCTTTTGTGCCCGGATTTGACCGCGGCTTATGTGCGCGCCCGCTGCCGGCGCAACAGGAGGCTGTTGACCTATGAGCATTGATATAAGCGTCATTGTGCCCATTTACAATGTGGCGGCCTATCTGCCGCGCTGTTTGCGTTCTCTGGCGGCGCAGAGGGTTGACGCCGCCGTGGAATTTGTGCTGGTCGACGATGGTTCCAGCGACGAAAGCGGCCGCATTTGCGACGAATTTGCCGCCGCGAACGGGAATGCGCGCGTCATTCACAAGAAAAACGGCGGCGTGTCCTCGGCGCGCAACGCCGGTTTGGATGCGGCGCAGGGGACGTATACGGCCTTTTTGGACGGCGACGACTTTCTGCGCGCCGACGCGCTGGCCATCGCGCTGGACGCCATGCGCCGGGGCGCGGACGGCGTATTCTTCCGCTATGCGAGCGTCCAGGACGACGAAGAGGTTGCGCGCCCGGATGCGCCGGAGGAAATCTGGCTTGAGGGGCCGCAGGTACACCTGGCGCTGCTCGAGCACCGCGAAGGGCTGCTGGAAAACGTGTTCAAAGTTTTGCGGCGCGCGTCCATCGGCGCTGTGCGCTTTCCCGAGAACGTGCGCTGCGGCGAGGATGCGATGTTCCTCTTTGAGGCCCTCCGGGGAGTGCGCCGGGCGGTGATTCCCGCGCAAACGCTCTATTTTTACCGGGTGCGTCCGGGCAGCATCATGCGCTCGCTTCGCCCGGAGGTGCTGGATCAGCGCATTTTCGCGCACGAGGAAGTAGAGCGCATTTCCCGCGAAACCTGGCCGGAGACGGCCGAAACGGCCCAGGCGCGCACGCTGTTTATGCGCCTGTATATCCTAAACGACATGATGGACAACCCGAATGTCGGCGACGCGGCCTGCTTCCGCCGCCACGTTCGCGGCCTGCGGCGCAACCTGGGCGCGCTTTTGAAAAACCGTTCGCGCGTATGGCTGCCTGCGTCGCGCAAGGCCTATGCGCTGGCGCTGTGCCTCTGTCCGGGCGCGGCGCGGCTTTTGCACAAACGGCGCGTCCGTCAGAGGGGGAAACAGTGATATGAACGCAAAAATCAGCGTCATCGTGCCCGTCTACAAGGTGGAGGAATACCTGCCGCGTTGCCTGCAGTCGCTTGCGGAGCAGACCATCTTTGAGGAACTGGAGGTCCTCCTGGTAGACGACGGTTCGCCGGATGCCTGCGGGCGGATGTGCGACGAGTTTGCCGCCGGGCACGCGAATGTGCGCGTCATCCATAAGGAAAACGGCGGCCTGTCCTCGGCGCGCAACGCCGCCATGGACGTGGCCACGGGCGACTATTACTTATTTTTGGACAGCGACGATTACCTGCGCGCCGACGCCTGCGAAGTATTGCGCCAGGCAGCGGAAAGCGGGGCGGATTTTGTCATTTTCCGCCTCTATGAAGTATATGACGATGCGGGCGTCGCGCCGCCCTGCGCGCACAGCCCGCAACGCATTGTGGGCAATAAGGCGGTGTTTCACGCGCTTGCCGGGCGCGAACAGGGTATGACGGAAATGATCGCCGATAAAATGACCGCGGCCCGCCTTTTTAAAGGGCTGCGCTTTCCCGTAGGCATGAAGTGCGAGGACGCGTTTGTCATGCCGACGCTGGCTTCGCGCGCGGAATTGGCGGTGGTGTTGGGCGAATATCTTTACTTTTACCGCCAACGCCCCGGCAGCATCATGCGCACGCGCGGCGACAATATGGTGGACGACCGCGTCGCCGCTCACGAGGAAATTGTGCGCATAGCGCGCAAGCAGTATCCCGAATCGCTGGAGGCGGCCAAGGCGCGCACCTATCATATCCGCATTGTGTGCCTCAACGCCATTTTGGATTGTCCGCATTTTCGAACCCATCCTTCCTGGAAACGGCATATTCGCGAGTTGCGGGAGCGTTTGCCGGATTTGCTCAGAACCAAACACGCCTTCTGGTTGCCTGTGCGGCGCAAGGCCTACGCCATACTGCTGTGCGCTTGCCCCGATCTGGCCCTGATTTACGAGCGCATCCGCTTCCGTGAACGCCGCAAACACTTGGTTTATACGGCGGACAAAAAGTCCTGATGCGGCGCGAAGCGTTGTAAATGTGAGAAGCCACGGCGGGGACTTCTCCCCGTCAACAGGTCGTACGCCGGAAAAACGGCGGATATGTTTGTGCGGAAAAACGGGCTTTAGCAATTCTTTTCTTTGCAAAAACCGCGCCGCTTGCGCGAAGAGGAAAATTATGGCGCAAGGCAGGGGGACGACGCAAGGGAAGCGGGTTTCGTCCGCATGTTCCGGCAAAAAGGTATGCCTTGTGCAGAATGCCATTGAAGGAGCGCGGCGGGCCTCCGCATAGGCAAATACCGGCAAAGTGCGCAGGAAGACGGCGAAGCGCTGCGCAGGTGGAGGAAAGGAAGGTTACCGCCGCTTGTGAGGGAAAACGGGTATTTGCCACTTTTTTCCGTGCAAAAGCCGCGCCGCTTGCGCGAAGAGGAAAATTATGGCGCAAAGTAGAAGACGGCGCAAAGAAAGCGGTTTCGTCCGCATGTTCCGGCAAAGAAGCGCGCGTTGCATAGAAACGCCATTGAAAGGGACGCAGCGGCTGGCGTATGGGCAAATATTGGCAAAGCACCCAGGAAGGCGGCAAAGCGTCGCGGGGTGGAGAAGAGCCTTTGCCAACGTAAAAGAGTTCCCCGGTATCAGGCGCAGCGCCGCGCAGGTGAAAGCGCTCCATCCTCATAACAGTCAATGGAAGCATCAGAGGGCGCAGCGCCGCGCGGACAGAAGCGCTGCCGTTTTACGGCGAAGCGCCGGACCTTTGATTGC
>CAJFUU010000306.1 GCA_904420265.1 uncultured Clostridia bacterium | reverse complement strand
TGCGCAGGATGTGGATGCGACTATTCAGTTTTTTCTCGATGCTCCGTATCTGCGCCGGATTGCGCCATCGCGGCAGCTTGGCTGAGGTAGGAAGGGCGCACATTTATGTGTGACGTCGGAATCGGGATTGGTTTTGTCTGCCGCGCTGCGGCGCTAAAGATGGAGTGGAAAAATCTGCCGCATTCCCGGAAGACGCGGCCTTTTGCCTTTGCAGGTGATGCCCCGTGCATACGCCGGATTGCGCAGGATGTGGATGCGACTATTCAGTTTTTTCTCGATGCTCCGTATCTGCGCCGGATTGCGCCATCGCGGCAGCTTGGCCGGGATGAGAAGGGCGTACATTGTGCGATGCCCTGGAATCGTGGCTGGTTTCTTTCCGCGGTGCTGCGGCGCTAAAGATGGGAGCAGAAACGCTGCCGCACTTTCAGAAGAGTGTTTTTTTAGCCTTGCAGGTGATGCCCCATATATGCGCTGGACTACGCAGGACGCGGACACAACTATTCAGTTTTTCCACGATGCCCTGTGCATGCGCCATTGTGGCGGCCTGACTTGGCTGGGAAGGTGCACATTGTGCGATGCCCTGGAATCGAGGCTGGTTTCTTTCCGCGGTGCTGCGGCGTTAAAGATGGAATCAGAAACGCTACCGCATACCGCACACTCAAAAGGTGCGGTTTTTAGCCTTGAAGGTGATGCCCCGTATATGTGCTGGACTACGCAAGACGCGGCCGCAGCTATTCAGTTTTTTCGCGATGCTCCGCACCTACGCCGGACTGCGCCATCGCGGCGGCCTGGCCGGGGGCGGAAGAGCGCACGTTGTGCGAGGCCCCGGAATCGGGATTGGTTTCTTTCCGCCGCACTGCGGCGTTGAAGATAAGAGCAGAAACGCTGCCGCACGCCCACGGCCGCTTACGTCCATGGAAGTTCCATCATCTGTAAGGTTGTTTTCTTGTCCGGCAGGCCGTTTTGCCGCTTTGCCGGCCGCTTGACCGCGCCTCCATCCAGGGCGCGTTTTTTCGGTTGGCCGGCATTAAGAGAAAGGCAGTCCGTCTGTTTGCGGCGCGGAAGCGCTTTGGGCGACATTTTGGGCGTCTCTAAGCAGGTTTTTACGCAGACGCCATTGATTTTTTTCGGGGGGGGGTATTATAATATCGATTCGCAAGGAGGAAAAAAGTATGTTGGAGATACAAAATTTTTCCAAGACCTACAAGGGAGGCAATCGCGCGGTGAGCGGCCTTTCCCTGCGCGTGGAGCCAGGCTCCATCGTTGGCTTTATCGGCCCGAACGGCGCGGGCAAGACCACCACCATCCGCGCCACAGTCGGCGTGCTGGACTTTGACGAAGGCGATATACTCATCGGCGGTCACTCCGTGCGCCGCGAGCCTATTGCGTGCAAAAAATTGCTGGCCTATGTGCCGGACAACCCCGATTTGTACGAATACCTCACCGGCATGCAATACCTGAACTTCATGGCGGACGTATTCGGCGTCAGCGCCGCCGACCGCGAGGCGCGCACGCGAGAATACGGCGAATTGTTTGGCCTTACATCCAACCTTGGCGATTCCATCGGCTCGTTTTCCCACGGCATGAAGCAGAAACTGGCCCTGATGGGCGCGCTGATTCATGACCCCAAGCTGCTTATATTGGACGAGCCATTCGTGGGCCTCGACCCCGTGGCCGCGCATGCCTTCAAAGAACAGATGCGCGCCCTGTGCGACCGCGGCGGAGCGGTATTTTTCTCCACGCATGTGTTGGACGTGGCGGAAAAACTCTGCGACAAGGTCGCCATCATCAAAGACGGCCGCCTCGCGGCCTTTGGCGACACCGACGCGGTGCGCGGCGACGGCTCGCTGGAAGAACTGTTCCTGGAGTTGATTGAGCAATGAACAAGCTGCTTTTGCTTATGCGCCTCAACCGCCTTGAATTTTTCGGCATCAACAAGCGCCTCAACGACCCCGCCCGCCGTCGCGGCGCCAAGGTGCTGGTGGCGCTGATTGTGTTGGGCGCAGTGGCTGCGCTGGGGGTAGCGTACCTTTACTGCTGGGGTATCGCCTATGTTCTGCAAATGATGGGCGCGCTTTCGGCCTTCCCGGTGTTGCTGGTCTCTCTGGCGGCGGTGATGGCGCTGATTACCACCATCGTCAAGGCCCCGGACGCGCTGTTCCGCACCCGCGATTTGGACATGCTTTTGTCCCTGCCCATTCCGGCGCGGACGGTGGCCACATCGCGCGTATTCAAACTTTACGCCATGAACCTGATGTTCACACTGCTGATTATGCTGCCCGGCGGCGTGGCCTACGGCGTGCTGGCCGCGCCCGCGCCCGCGTTTTACATATCCTATGCGCTGTGCGCGCTGGCCGCGCCGATGATCCCGGCGGTGCTGGCCTCGCTTGTGGGCGTGCTGGTGGCCATGGCGGGCGCGGCCATGAAGCGCCTGCGTTATGCGGGACTGGCGCTGATGTTTGTGGCGCTGATCGGCGTCGTGGTTGGCTCGACATATTTGAGTTCCACGGCCGCCAACGTGGAGATGTTCATGAATTTCGCGCGCGGCCTGACGGACTTGCTTTCGGGCATCTATCCGCTCGCCGGCCTTTACGAACGCGCCGTGTTGAACGGCGAAGGCCTGGCCTTGCTTGCCTATGTGGGCGGCTCGCTTGCGGCGATGCTGTTGGCCGGGGCGCTGTATGGTCGCGTGTTTGTGCGCCTGAATTCCTTCCTGAGCGCGCACACGCGCAAAAAGCGCTTTGTGCTCGGCACGCAAAAGCGGCGCAGCGCCCGCGCGGCCCTGCTTTCGCGCGAGTGGCGGCATTTTTTGTCCATCAACAGCTATGTGCTCAACAGCGCCTTTGGGCCGATTCTTTCGCTCGTCGCGGTGATCGCCCTGGCCGTATTGGTGCCGGCGGAAACCCTGGCCATGTTTTTGCAGGCGGAAGGGCTGGGCGACGTGCCGCTGGCGGCGCTGCCGTTTGTGTTGAGCTGGCTGATCGGCATTGGCCCGACCACTGCCTGCGCGGTGTCGCTGGAGGGCAAAAACCTCTGGATTGTAAAAACGCTGCCCATCCCGGCCCACGCGTGGCTGCTGCCCAAACTGCGGCTCAATTTGCAGCTCATTACGCCCTTTGCCATTGCCGATTCACTGGTGATCGCCTGGATGTTCCGCGCCAGCGGCGCGGCGTTGGCGGTGCTTTTGCTGATGCCGGTTCTGATGGGCGTATTTTCAGCGCTGATCGGGTTGGTGATCAACTGCAAATTCCCGCGCTTTGACTGGACGAGCGAGGCCAAGGTGGCCAAGAACGGCTCCGGCGCAATTGCGGCGGTGCTCCTTTCCATGGTGCTTTGTTTCGGCGGGCTGTATCTGACCTTCCAGGTACCGGCGCACGGCTATATGCTTACGCCCATGGTGTTTACGGCGGCGCTTGCCGTTGCCTGCGCAGGGCTGTACCTGCTTATCCGCATGCGGGCGGAAACGTGGGTGGCCGCGATGCAGTAACCGCATACAGCCCGCGCCTGCTTTGGACACAGGGGCCGCTTTGCCTGGAGCGAAGCGGCCTTTTCGTTTTCTTCGCAAGGCGTGTAAATGCGCGCATCGCCTGTATCGCTTCGCCTTTGTGCGGGCGGCGGCTTCCATCGGCGCAAAAGCGCGCTCAAGAAAGGACTTTGACACGCAAATACGCCATACAGCGCCCCGGCATGACAAAGGGGCGCCATGTCTAACGAAAGAGGGCGACCGGTTCGCGCAACCGCCGGACGTTCTGCATTTTGCGCCGGTGGATACGTTTCGTGCGCGCCACAGACGGATGACCAGGAATAAGAGCAGAGTTCTGGAATTGTAGCGGGGAAAGGGCGAGTTGTAGCGGGACAGAGCAGGAGTGACGCGGCAATCGCCCAACACCTTGAAATCTGCGCCCATTGATGCGGCTGTATTGCTGCGGGCGCTTTCGACAGGGCGGCGAAAGGCAAGGGCGGCGCAACAACCGGATGGGACAGGGAAAGCTTTGTGTCGCCGGGGGAGGGGTGCGTCGTAGCGGGGCTGGGCAGGAGTGACGCGGCAATCGCCCAACACCTTGAAATTTGTGCTCATAGATGCGGCTGCATCGACGTGGACGCTTTCGGTGGAGACACGGTTACGCCGTATGCCGCCATGGACGGGTCGTAAGGGGTTGCTGCCTTCTGCGCATGGAATGGGGAGGGGCTATTGGTTTTGCGAATCGCCTTGGAAACAATTCGGTCATTGCGTCCGGGCGACCGGTGTGCGGCAAATCATGATCATCGGCGAAGCCGGTAGTTATGACGAAGATTTTTAAGGGCGCAATACCGGCAGCGCCCACGCGTTCTGTGTCGCCGGCTCGTGTGCCGGCCCTCAAAGCATCCGCTTGGCCTCTTTGCGTTGGCCCTTGTCCATGCATTTCCGCTGCTTGCCAGAAAAGGGTTGACGATTTTACGCATACCCTAGGCGCTTGGCCCCGCTCCAAGCAGGGGTTTTTGTTGCACAAGAATAGACCCTGCCATTTGGCAGGGCTTCAGAACGCTGACAAAGCCAGCAAACGCAAAAGTTGCCCGGATAAAGAAGTGGACAGTACCCCAAGCAACGGACAAAGGAAAAAAGTGGCCTCCTGTCGTAGAATAGGAACTGCGACAGGAGGTTTTCTGTATGAC
>CAJFUU010000305.1 GCA_904420265.1 uncultured Clostridia bacterium | reverse complement strand
CCGCAGCCGGACGGCCCGATCAGCGCGGTGATGGCGTTGGGCTCCACGCCGAGGCTGACGTCCTTGAGGGCGTGGAACGAGCCGTAGTGCAGGTTGAGATTCTTTATGTCAAACTTGAGCATTCTCTAGCCTCTCCTCTTTGTGATGCTTTTGGCCACGGCCGCCGAAAGTGCGTTGATGCCGACCACGACGATGAGCAGAACCGCCGCCGTGGCGTAGGCTTGGTCGATGTGCAGGCCCTCGCTGGAGAGCACGTACATGTGCACAGAAAGCGTGCGCACCGGGGAAAACAGGCTGTCCGCCGTCTGCGCGTAGGTGCCGGCGGTGTAGATGAGCGCCGCCGTTTCGCCGACGATGCGGCCGATGGCGAGGATGACGCCCGCCAGGATGCCGGGGATGGCCGTGGGCAGAACGATGCGGAAAATTGTGCGCAACCTGCCCGCGCCGAGGGCGAAGCTGCCTTCGCGGTAGCCGTCCGGCACGGAGAGCATGGCCTCCTCCGTCGTGCGCATGATCAGGGGCAAAATCATAATCGCCAGGGTCATCGCGCCCGCCAGCAGCGAATAGCCCCACTTTAGCTGCACCAGGAAAAACAGGTAGCCGAACAGGCCGTAGACAATCGAGGGAATGCCCTGCAAAGTCTCCGTGGTCAGGCGCACCACCTTGACCAGCTTGTTGCCGCGCTTGGCGTACTCGGTCAGGTAAATGGCCGAGGAAATGCCCAGCGGCACGGCCACCAGCAGGGAAAGCAACGTCATAAAGATGGTGTTGAAAATCGCCGGCAGCATGGATACGTTGTCCGACGTATAGTGCGGGTTAAACAAATCCCAGGTGAGGTTGGGCACGCCTTTGATGAGGATGTATCCCACCAGCGCCACAAACACGCCCACCGTCAAAAACGCCGCCACCCACACAATCACCCGTAAAAATACGGAGAGGGGGTCTTTGCGCTTTGCGGGGCGCAGATGCCTTTCGCTCATTTTTCCGACCTCCTCTTGAGCATGGAGAAGGAAAAGTTGATGATCAGGATAAACACGAACAGCACCGCCGCGGTGGCAATCAAAGCCTCGCGGTGCAGGCCCGTGGCATAACTCATCTCCATGACGATATTGGTGGTAAGGGTGCGCACGCCCTGCAAAAGCCCTTGGGGCAGGCGCGGCTGGTTGCCGGCCACCATGATTACGGCCATGGTTTCGCCGATGGCGCGGCCCACGCCGAGGATGACGCCGGCCATGACGCCGGATTTGGCTGCCGGAAACACCACGAAGAATACGCTGCGCTCGTGGCTGGCGCCCAGGGCCAGGCTGCCCTCATAATAGGATTCCGGCACAGCGCGGATGGAGGAAAGCGCCACGCCGATGATGGTTGGCAAAATCATCATGCCCAGCAAAAGAGAAGCGGTGAGCATGGAATTGCCGTTCCCGCCCAGATGTTCGCGCACCAGAGGCACCATCACCGTCAACCCGAAAAAGCCGTATACCACGCTGGGAATGCCGGCCAGCAGGTTGACCGCGGCGGTCAGGGGCCGAAGCAGATGCTTGGGGCAGAAACGGGCCATGAAAATCGAGGTAAGAAGCGCAATGGGCACACCCACAACCAGAGCGCCGGCGGTGACGTAAATGGAGCCGAGAATCATCGGCAAAATGCCGTAAATGTCGTTGCCGGGCCGCCAGGTGGTGCCGCTGAGGAAGGAGAACAAGCCGATTTCCTGAATTGCCGGAATGGCGTTGGCAAACAGGAACACGCAGATCAGTATGACGCAGAGAATCGACACGCAGGCCGCCACGGTAAACACGCCGCGCATCAGGCCTTCGCGGCGCCGGGCCAGAAAGCCCTTCAAACCGCCGGTCACATCCATTTCATGGGTATTTTTGCTCATATACATGCTCCTTGCGCGGGGCGGAATTCCGCCCCGCGCTGTGTTGGGTACCTGTGCGTCTGTAATGCGCGGCTTATTCGGCCAGTTCGCTCCAGTCGGTCACGGCGCCGGTGTAGATGTTCATAATCTGCTCGGTGCTGAGGTTTTCGGTGTCGTTCTCCAGGTTGACGATCACGGCGATGCCGTCCATGGCGATGGTGGTGCCGGTGACGCCCTGCTCCTCTTCCTCAGCCTTGAGGGCGCGGGAAGCCATGCCCATATCCACGGTGCCTTCGATGGTGCCGGTGACGCCGGTGGTGGAGTCAGACTGCTGCACGATGACGGTCACGTCGGGGTTGAGGGCCATG
>CAJFUU010000304.1 GCA_904420265.1 uncultured Clostridia bacterium | reverse complement strand
GGCGGCGAGGAGCGCTGCGCCCCGCACCCGCGCAAAAAGCATCCGTGGATGGAGAACGAGTTCACCGCCTACGCGGCGGACATGAATATCGCCCTCGCCTATCATAAGCTGATGGACGACTGGGCCGACGAGCGCAACCTTGTGCGCCGCGTGGGGGCGGAAGCGCTCAAGCGCGGCTATCGCCGCGTGGAGGCGCGCTGGGGCGAAAAGTGCGCCGCCATCGAAAAAGGCGTGCGCGATTTGAGCGCCATTGAAAAGCGCCGGGAAATGGACATCGACGCCCCCGCCAATTGCTTTGGCGAATTGCTGGGCGAATTGTTCGTCTACCGGCACGACCAGTGGGAAGACGCCCTGCGGGCCATGGGCGCCTATCTGGGAAGATTTATTTACGTTATGGACGCTTACGACGACCTGGCCGCCGATGAAAAGCGCGGGGCCTACAATCCCCTGGCGGCCCTCAAGGGCGAGGGCTTTGAAGAAACGGTGGAGGGCGCGTTGACCATGCTCATCGGCCGCTGCACGCAGGCGTTTGAAGTTCTGCCGCTGGTAAAGGACGTGGAAATTCTGCGCAGTGTGCTCTATTCGGGCGTGTGGGCGAAATACGTATCCGTGCGCAAAAAGCGCGGCGAAGCCTCCCATCAGGCGGAGGAAAGAAAAGGAGAGAAGCAATGATTCAGGACCCCTACCGGGTTTTAGGGCTTGAGCCGGGCGCCTCTGACGACGAGGTAAAGGCGGCCTACCGCAAGCTGGCCAAGAAGTACCACCCGGACGTGAACGGCGGTTCCCCCGAGGCCGAGGCGAAAATGAAGGAGATCAACGCCGCCTACAGCCAGATTATGAACCGGCACACCAACCCCAACCCCGGCTCGTCCGGCGGAGCGGGTTCTTACGGCTCCGGGCAGGGCGGCGGTTACGGCGGCTGGAACGACTGGGGCTGGGGCGGTTGGTGGCAAAACGCCGGCGGCTATGGCGGCGCGCAATCGCAGCGCAACGCCCAGGAAAGCCCGCAAATGCAGGCCGCGCGCAACTTCATCAACTCCGGCCACTACCGCGAGGCCATTAACCTGCTGGAGCAGATGCAGGACCGCCCGGCGCGCTGGTATTTCTACATGGCCAACGCGCACATGGGCCTGGGCAACAACATTGCCGCGCTCAATTACGCGCAGCAGGCCGTGAACCGCGAACCGGACAACCTGGAATACCGCCAGCTTCTGCAGCGCCTGCAATATGCGGGCCAAACCTATCGCCAGACCGGACGCAGGTACGGCATGCCGGGCTTGGACAACGCCTGCACCTGGCTGTGCCTGGGCAACCTTTTGTTGAGCTGCTGCTGCGGGCGCGGAGGCTATTTCCTCTGCTGTTAGCATATACCACGGAAAGGAAGGGTTTCCTATGACAAGGGACGAGGCGTGGGCGCTGCTCACGCGCTACAATGAGGGCGAATTTCACCTGCGCCACGCGCGTACGGTAGAGGGCGTGATGCGCTACTTTGCCAATGAACTGGGCTACGGCGATGAGGCGGATTTCTGGGCCATTGTCGGCCTTCTGCACGATTTGGACTTTGAAAAATATCCGGATCAGCACTGCATAAAATCGCAGGAAATTATGCGCGCAGAGGGCTTGGATGAGCGGCTGATTCACGCCACGGCCAGCCACGGCTACGGCCTGGTGTGCGATATTAAACCCGAGCACGAGATGGAGAAAGTGCTCTTTGCCGTGGATGAACTGACCGGCCTGATCAACGCCGTGGCCATCATGCGGCCCTCCAAAAGCCTGGACGACCTGGAACTTCCCTCGGTCAAAAAGAAATTTAAAGATAAAAAATTCGCCGCCGGTTGTTCCCGCGACGTCATCCGCCAGGGCGCGGAAATGCTGGGCTGGTCTCTCGACGACCTCATCTCCCGCACCATCCTCGCCATGCGGGCAACCACCGCCGCCGCATAAGCAAAGGCCCCTGCCAGGGGCCTTTGTCACGCTTCTGCGCGGTAGCCAAAGGGATTCTCAAGGGACGAGCTAGGTTATCATTCAAAG
>CAJFUU010000303.1 GCA_904420265.1 uncultured Clostridia bacterium | reverse complement strand
TCTCCAGGCGAAGAGGACGGAGGCGAAGCCGGGACGGGGACTGCGTTGCGCGCGGGAACAGTTCGGTTGCGAGAGCGACGGGTGTGCGTTTCGCCGCGGGGGAAGGTTTCTCCGGGCGGGGAGCGCGGGACGGGAGCTGCATTGCGCGCGGGAATAGTCCGGTTGCGGGGGCGACGGGCGTGCGTTTTGCTGCGGGGGAGTTTTTTCCGTGTCGTGAGCGCGGAGCGCATAGACGGAGACTGCGTTGCGCGCAGGAACGGTTCGGTTGCGGGAGCGATGGGGGTGCGTTTCGCCGCGGGGGAAGGTTTCTCCGGGCGGAGAGGGTGCGCGGAAGCGGAGCGCAAGTGCCAGGCGGCCTATGGCTATGCGTTGGAAGGCTTCGTGCGTGGGAGCGGCGGGCGCGTTTTCGACGCAGGAGGATTTTCCTGCGCACGGGGAAGATGCGCGAGGCGGAAGGAAAATACCGCTTCGGCATGAAGGCGTCCGGCCATGCGGCAAGGAGACGGCATGAAAGCGTTTCCTCCCGCGGCCGCTTGCGGCCCGTTCTTTCGGCATGGGGGAATGCGACGGGAATCGCCCAAGCGCCCGGCGTTCGATCACCTCGGCGGAGACGGCTTGGCGCCAGTCCATGAGCGGTCAGGCGTGAGAACAGGCGCGCGGAGGTACGCAAACGGGATGTTAGTACCGGCAGTTTTCTGTGCGTTGGAGGGGCTTTGGGCCCAGAAAGCGAGGCTCTGCACACTCGAGAAGTTGCGCTTGTCCGCTCCGGGCCGGCGGCGGAAAGCGGGCGCACAGGAAGCGCCCCGCGGCTTGGGCCAGAGGCAAAGCGCCGGAAGACGCTGATGGGATTGCGAGGCATGCGTCTATTGCCGGACCAGTGGGGCCCGGCAACACTGGAAGGAGGAAACGGATGATTACCAGACCCGGATATGTGACGGCCAACGGCACGCCCCCGGCGCGGGCGGTGCGCGCCGTCATTGAGGAACATATGGAAGGCCTGAGCAGGCTCAACAGGCTGCGCGCCTATTATGACGGGCGACACCCCATCTGCGCCCGCCAGCGCAAAAGCGGGCTGCCCAACGCGCGCTTGGTCAACGGCTTTCCACATTACATTACCACCATGGCCGCCGGTTACTTGATCGGCAGCCCTGTGACCTATGCCGCTGAAGGCAGGCAGCGGCTGGCGCTGGAGAGCGTACTGCGCGACCTGCGCGCCGCCAATATCGACAGCGTCGATGCAGAACTGGCCCGGGACGCCAGCATTTTCGGCAAGGGCGTGGAGTTGATTTACGCCGACGAACAGGCGCGCGCCCGCACCGCCGCGCTGGATCCGCGCAGCGCTTTCGTGGTGTATGACGACACCGTGGCCTGCAAGCCGCTGTTTGGCGTTTTGCTCACCGGCACCTGCGACGAATGTGGAAGAGACGGCGGCATGCGCGTGGACGTGTATACCGCCACGGGCGAGGCGCGCTACCTCTGTCGCGACGCTTTGCGCCTGGAGGCGGGCGATTTGGTGCATACGCGGCCGCACTACTTCGGCGGCGTGCCCATGGTGGAGTACTGGAACAGCCCGGACGAGCGCGGAGATTTTGAGGGCGTTTTGACGCTGATCGACGCCTACGATCAGCTGCAATCCGACCGTGTGAACGACAAGCAACAATTTGTGGACGCTTTGCTGCTGCTGTATGGCTGCACGTTGGAAACCGACGCCCTCGGCCGCAGCCCCGGCCAGCAACTGCGCGAGGACAAGGCGTTGGCGCTACCGGACAGCGACGCCCGCGCAGAATGGTTGTGCAAGCAGCTTTCCGAAAGCGACACCGAAGTGCTGCGGCGCGCGCTGCGCGAGGATATTCACAAGATGAGCATGATTCCCGACCTGACCGACGAACAGTTCGCCGGCAATTCCAGCGGCGTGGCCATGAAGTACAAACTGTTGGGGTTGGAACAGCTCACCAAGGTCAAGGAGCGTTGCTTCCGCGAGGCGCTTACCCAGCGCCTGGAGCGCTTTGCCGCTTTCCAGGAGCGGCGCGGCGCGCCCCGGCTCAACGTTGGGGAAGTGCGCGTTGAATTCCACCGCGCCTTGCCGGTAAACGCCCTGGAAGAGGCGCAGACCGTTAACCTGCTTCGCGGCCTGGTGGACGACGACGAACTGCGCAGGCGGTTGCAGCACGAAAGCTGAGAAGGGAGGTGAACTGGCATGGACAACACGCGCGATGTGGAGGGCAAGACTCCCGAACAGGCGCTGCGGGAACGCGAGCGCGCCGTGGAAATGCGCGAAATGCGCCTTGCCGCCCGGCAGGCGCTGCGCGACCGCTCGCTGCCCGACGCGCTTTCGGGCGCGCTCTCGTATGAGAGCCCCGAAGCGCTGGAAAAATCGCTCAACGCCGCCGAGCAGGCGTTCCGCGTGGCCGTGGAGCACGGCGTGCTCGAGCGCATGCGCGGCGAGGCCCCGGCGCGCGCGCCGGCCAATCGCCTGACGGACGACATGAGCGACGAGGATTACTACAACCTGTACTACGCGAAAAAACGCAATTAGGAGGAAACACACATGGGCAACAACTTGCTCACGCTCAAGGCAATCGCCCGCGAGGCGTTGCCGAGGCTGATTGACAACCTGGTTTTTCCCACGCTCACGCACCGCGATTTTTCCGAGGTGGAACACAGCTACGGCGATACCATCCGCGTGCGCAAACCGGTGGCGCTCGAAGCCGAGGACTTTGACGAAGAGAGCGGCGTGAACTATCAGGACATCGTCGAGGACAGCGTGGAAGTCACGCTGGATCACCTGGCTACCGTGGACGCGCGCGCGTCGGCCATCGAAACCGCTACGTCCATCGACGACCTCAATCGCGTGTTTGTCGAGCCTGCCGCCGCCGCCCTGGCTGAGAAAATCAACCGCGACGGCCTGGCGCTTTACAAGGACGTGTACTACGCCGTGGGCACGGCGGGCACCACGCCCGGCACGCTGGACGACATTGCCGCCGCCCGCCGCCGTCTCAACCTCAACCGCGCGCCCAATTACGGCCGCGCCGCCGTTTGGGACGCCGAGGCCGACGCCAAATTTACCGCGCTGGACGCGCTGGTGAACGCCAACAAGGCCGGCAGCACGCAGGCGTTGCGCGAAGGCGCCATCGGCAGGGTATACGGCATTGACAACTACATGTCCCAAGGCGTACATGTGCATAAAAGCGGCATTACCGCCGCTACCGCCGTCAAAATCAACGGCGCCGTGGAAGCAGGCGCGACGCAGCTTTCCATCGACGCCACGGCGTTGACCGGCAATCTGGTCCGTGGCGATCTTCTCAAGATTGACGGCAATTATTACACCGTGACCGAGGACAGCGCTACGGCTTCTTCCAATGCCATTGCCGGCGTGAAGGTGGCCCCGGCATTGCCCGCCCTGAGCGACAATGCGGACGTGGAAATTGTCGGCGACCACACCGCCAACCTGGCCTTCCATCCCATGGCCTTCGCCTACGTTACCCGCCCCTTGACCAACCCCGACGGGCAGGGCGTGATGAGCCATGTAACCAGCTACAACGGCATTTCGCTGCGTGTCACGCGCGGATACGACCAGCAGTATAAGCGCTCCATTTATTCGATGGACGTGCTTTACGGCTTCAAAACCGTGTACCCTGAACTGGCCGTGCGCGTGTTGGGCTAGGAGGGAAAGAACGTGTTGGCGAGGCTGAAGCGCCGCCTGCCCGACGCGACCGACGAGACGCTTTTGCAGGACCTTCTGGACGATGCCGGACGCTTTATCCGCGCCTATACGGGGCGGGACACGGTGCCCGAACCATTGGAGGGAGCACAGATTTCTCTGGCGGCGGCGATGTTTAACCGCATGGGCATGGAGGGCGAAACGCGTCACGGCGAGGGAAGCACCGAACGCGTGGCAGAGTTGCTGCCCGAGGATGTGCGCAGGCAACTGAACCCCTATCGCCTGGCAAAGGCGGTGGGCACGTGAGACTGCTGGAGAGGACGCGTATAGCGGTGCGGATCGTACCGCGCAAAAGCGCGCGCGACGCCGACGGCGCGGTATACGAAGCCTTTGACACAGACGACGCCATCTCTGCGCGCGGCTCGCTGGCGCCGGTGGGCAACACGCTGGGCTATACGGCCAACGGCCTGTCCAGCGAAGCCTACGGCGTGCGCGCCGCCCGGGCGCGGAAGTTGCTTTTGCCCCGTGCGACGCCCATTGTCGAAGGCGATGGCGTGCTGTTTGCAGGGGAAACGCAGGTTCAGTGGGTATGCGTGTCGGTAGACACATGGTCGGGCCATGTGGAGGCGCGGCTGGAAAAGAGGGCGTGACGGCGGGCCGGGACGGGCAAGGCGCAAAGTTGGCGGCTTACGCAAAAGAGGAGGCGCGGAAAGTTCGTCCCGGCAGCGCTGGAGACAGGTAAATCCGGAGTTTTCCGGTTGACGGAAGAGGATGTTTCCCGGCCGTGTCGGGAGGCGGGGCCCCAAAGCGTGTCAGCGTTGGAAAGCGCGCGGAGAGGGCCGCTGCCTGCGCTGGTTAAGGCAAAGGAGAGCGAACGCATTTCGTAAGTTGCGGCCAAAGAACGTTTTGGGCGGCGCACCGGAGGGGCTGCCGGGGCTGGGGCGGACATGGTCCGGGGTTTATCTTCCCCCGCCATACGGCCGGAAAGGCTGCCGGCCCTTTGGACGCGGCCGAAGCGCGCTTTTCCGGCGGCATCGGGGCGGAAGAAAACGGCGGGAAGCGCAGCGAAACGGACAAGACGCAAAGTTGGCGGCTTACGCAAAAGAAGAGGCGCAAAAAGTCCGTTTCAGCCATGCGGAACCGCACGCTCCGGTATTTGGCCACCGAGGCCGGCCGTACCGGGAACAGAAAGGATGTTGGAAATGGCGCAAACGGATGCAGGCGCGCTGTGCAGGCGGCTTGAAGCGCTGGAAGAGAAATGGCGCGCCGGTTTGGCGGCGGTTGTTCAATCGGCAGCGCAGACGGCATTTGAACAGGCGCGCGAGCGCGTACCGGTGGACACGGGGGCGCTGCGACGCTCCCTGGCCGTCCGTACAGACGGCATGTCGGCGCGCGTAACCGCGGGAACGCCTTACGCCGCCTATGTGGAACTGGGTACGGGCGGCGCGCGCGGCCAGATGCCGCAGCCGTATATGCGGCCGGCGTTTGAGGCCGGGGCTGCACAGGCTGTGCGCCGCGCTTTGGAGGTGATTGGATGAGGACGATGCTGACGCAGGTGCGCTCGCTGATCGAGGGCGCGGCCGGTACGGCCCGGGTGTTTCACGCCTGGCCTGCGGATTGGTCACGGGTTCCCTGCGTGGCATACCGCGAAGAAGAAAACCGCACCTATGCGCGCGCGGACGGCGCTGAGGCGCTGACGGAACTGGTCTACGCCGTGGATGTGTGGGCGCTGGGCGCAAAGGAGGCGCGCGACCTGCTTGGGGAAATTGACGAGGCCCTTTGCGACGCGGGATTTGCCCGCACGCAGGCAACCACGTTGTTTGAGGACAGAACGCGCTTTTTTCACATTTCGGCGCGATACCGGGTGCTGACAGACGGAGAGGGCGTGTACCAGTGAGGCGATTTCCGCGTTAAAAGGCCGTCTGTGAGCGCGCTTTGGATTTGGCAGCGTAGCGCTGCTGCACCTTTTCCGCCGAATCGCGCCGGCGCGCCCCTTGCCATTGTTCGAAGGAGCGGGCGCAGGCAGGAGTGGGAAAGAACGCGGCTGGATGGGATTTGAAAAAAG
>CAJFUU010000302.1 GCA_904420265.1 uncultured Clostridia bacterium | reverse complement strand
TTTATCAGGCGCTGCTGCCGAGGAATCTGGATCGCGACTGAGGGCGGAAGCGCGTTGCCTTCGGGAAAGAAGGGGGAAAGCGCCGGCGGTTTGATGAAAAAAAGCCGGGAAACGCGTAGCGTTCCGAAACGCGAAAGCAAAGCGCAATCGCGGCAGAGGAGGGCGGCGCGTTTCCGTTCGTTTCAGGATTGCGCCGCCTGCCCAAAAGGCGCGTCCGGTTGCTCGCCTGCTTTGCGGGAACCATGGCAAAGGCGGCGGCAAAGCGCGGGCGACGGCCGGTTTTAAGGCCGCGCTGGGGCGGATGGTTTCGTCGTCTTTGTTGCGTTTTGCCGGATGATGAAGGGAGGAAATGCCGATGTTTGATGCAGCCATTCGCAATGGAATCGTGGTCGATGGCTCGCGCGCGAAGCCGTATGCCGCGTGCGTCTATATCCAGGGCGGCAAAATCGCCGAAATTTCGCGGGATGCGGAGAAACCCGCCCGCGCGGTTTACGACGCGGTCGGACACGTCGTAGCGCCCGGCTTTGTGGATATCCACAGCCATTCGGACGTCTCCTATCTCGTTACGCCCACCATGGAAGCCAAGCTGGTGGGCGGGGTGGCCTTTGAACTGGTGGGGCAGTGCGGCATTTCCCCGATCCCCACCTGCGCGCGCAACCTTGAGGCCACGCTGCTCAACCAGTCCAGCGTGCTTCCGGTTTCTGAACTCAATCCCGAAACCTTTCCCGCGCGCGACATGGCCGGCTACATTGAGGAAGTCGAACGCCGCGGCGTTTCCATCAACCTTGGCGCGCTGATTGGCCATGGCACGCTGCGCAGCTATGTGATCGGTTGGGAAATGCGGCAGATGACCAGGGCGGAACTGGAAAAGATGTGCGCCCTGCTCGACCGCATGCTTGAGCAGGGCGCGGCAGGCGTTTCCCTGGGGCTGATCTATCCGCCGGGCAGCTTCTGCGATACCGGGGAAATCGAGGCCCTGGCCAATGTGGTCGCCCGGCGCAACAAGCTGCTGGCCGTGCACATGCGCAACGAAAACAAAGGCGTGTTCGACGCGCTCGACGAAATGGTGGGCGTGGCTTTGCGCACAGGCGTAAAACTGCAAATTTCCCATCTCAAATTGATGGGAAGGGCGCAGTGGGGCCGCGCGGACGAATTGCTGGCGAAGATCGACCTGGCCCGCGCCCGTGGGGCGCGCATACACTGCGACCAGTATCCCTATACGTCCTCATCCTCCGCGTTGACCTCCTGTTTCCCGCGTTGGGCGATGGACGGCGGCTACGAAGCGCTGGTGGCGCGGCTCAGGGACGACGAAACCTTTGCCCGCATTACCGAGGGTGGGCTGCCTGCGATGTACGACCGCTGCGACCCGGAAGACATCACCGTTTCCAGCACGCCGCTAGCCGATCATCCCGAATACCTGGGAAAGACGCTGCCGCAAATTGCCAGGGAGATGGGGCTTCCCCTGCTGGAGGGCATCCGCCGCATGCTCATAGAATGCGGCGGGCGCGTGCAGTGCCTGTATAAGTGCATGGACGAGGGCGACCTTTTGCGCATTATGGCCCGGCGGGATATATGCGTTTGCTCGGATGGCGCGGCCTACGATTTGCACCGCCCCTTCGGAAAACAGCACCCGCGCTATACCGGCGCGTTCCCGCGCTTTTTGCGGCTGGTACGCGAACATAAGCTGATGCCGTTGGAGGATGCGGTATACAAAATCACTGCGCTGCCCGCCGCGCTCATGGGCGCCGGCGATCGCTTTGGCTATGTCCGCCCCGGCTATGACGCCACCATTACCGTGTTCGACGCCGCCGCCATTGCCGACCACGCCACCTATGCAGAGCCAACCCGCACGCCCGACGGCATTGATTTTGTGTTGGTGAACGGCGAGCTGGTGCTGGATCACGGTCGCTTTACCGCGAATCGCCCGGGCAGGGTGTTTCGCCTGTAACGCTACTCCCGTTGTCAAAAGCGTCTGCGGGCGGAGGTTTCGCCTTGGTCTAGAGCGGCGCAGCCTCCCTTCGCCAAACGGCAAAAACGCTTTCCCGATGTCCCGCCCCATGCCCGCCCGGGCTGGCGGGGCGTTTTGATTTGCGGGAATCGCCCGGGCAGGATGTTTCGCCTATAACGCTGCCCTCGTTGTCAAAAGTATCGGCGGATTGGTGTTTCGCCTTGGCGCGATGCCATGCCGCCCTTCGCCAAACGGCAAAAACGCTTTTCCGATGTCCCGCCTCATGCCCGCCCGGGGTGGCGGGACGTTTTGATTTGCGGGGGAATTGCGGATATTTTTCTAAAATATTGCGGATGAGTTTCGCACTATTTCCAGGAGAATTTTGTGGAGTTGGCCGATTGTGGTTCATAGAATACAGCTATATAATAAAATAAGAAAAAATAATTTTGATACGGAAATGCATGATACGCAAAAATACGGAAAAATACTGCGATATGTGAGATATTATGGCGGAAAAACAGAACGACCTTTCTGGCGAATTGGAGTGAGCGGATTATGCAAAAACAGTCGAGCCGCGCGGGCCTGGCGCGAAAAGAAGGACGGCCGTGGGACGCGCGCGGATGGGGAAGCATCGCGGCGCTGTTTTTGATGGTATTCGTCTGCCTTGGCTTTTGCAGTTCCAACAAGAGCATCTATCTTGCCGCGATTACGGAGGCGCTGGACATCAAGCGCAGCCTGTTTTCCATCAGCGACAGCTGCCGCTTTGTAACCACGGCGATTGTCAACCTCTTCTTCGGCACGTTGGTTGGCAAATTCGGCACAAAAAAGATGATTGCCGCCGGCTTTGGCGCGCTGATTGTTTCCTCGCTTTTGTATGCGTATGCCGAGCACATCTATATATTTTATCTGGGCGGCATGTTCCTGGGGCTGGGGCTGAGCTGGACCACGACGACAATGGTCGGCTGCGTGGTGCATCGGCGCTGGCCGGAGCATAGCGGCAAGATCATGGGCATCGTATTGGCCGCCAACGGCATCGGCGCGGCGGTGGCCACGCAGATTGTATCGCCGATTATCTACCAGGAGGGCAATCCCTTCGGGTATCGCGACGCCTATCGGCTGGTGGCCGTGATTCTGGCCGTTGCGGCGGTGCTGGTTCTGGCGCTGTTCCGGGAAAAGGGCGCGCCGGAGGGCGCGGCCGCAAAGCACCGCCCGCGCCGCGCGTCCACCCAATGGGAAGGCCTGGAACACGGGGAGATTTTCAAAAAGCCGTACTTTTATTTCGCCGCCATTGGCGTTTTCCTCACCGGCATGGTGTTGCAGGGCGTTTCGGGCATCAGCGCGGCGCACATGCGCGATGTCGGCCTGGATCCGGCCTACGTCGCCATCGTGGTCAGCGTGCATTCCCTGACGCTGACGGGCTTTAAATTCCTCAGTGGCGTGATGCACGACCGCTTTGGCCTGCGCATCTCCATAATCATCAGCGAAGCGGCCGCCGTACTGGCTATTTTCCTGCTGGCAGTTTTGACAAATTCAGCGGCGGGAAAGGCCATGGCCATGACTTATGCCGTGCTCGCCTCGCTGGCGCTGCCGCTGGAGACGATTATGCTGCCGTTGATTACGGGAGACCTGTTCGGCAACCGCTCCTATGACAAGATGTTGGGCATTATGGTGTCGGTCAACACGGCGGGATACGCCGTCGGCGCACCCCTGACCAACTGGTCCTATGACGCCATGGGTTCCTACAAGCCGATGCTGCTGGTGCTGTGCGGCGTAATTCTGGTGGTAACGGTGGTGTTCCAACTGGTCCTGAACGCCGCCGAACGCGAAAAACGCCTTCAGACGAAGCTGGTTCAGCGCGACGATGCCGGACGGTCGAAGCGGGCGGCAGATGCGGAACTTTCCTGAGCGACTGCCCCTGAAAGCGGAACAAAGGCGGGGTTGCTCGCCCTCTCAGACGATTTCAACCATGGCGGGACGTTTTTCGTCCCGAAAGACCGGCGCGAACGCAGGCAAACGCCTCCGACGCGCCGGTTTTGTTTTTTGAAGGGCGCGGGCCGGGACAAAGAAGATGCTGCCTGGACAGAGATCCGGGTGTCGCTTTGGGAGAATGCGGCGCAATGCAAAATCCATGTTTGCGGGCAGCGCATGAAAGGTGTGTTTTGGTGCAAGCACATGCGACACGCAGGAAGGGGATAAGCCGCGGCGGCACATTGGACGCGCCGCGAAGCCAGCGCACCCGCGGCGATTGGTGTGGGGGATGAGGAAGAACGGGGCGTCATTCGTGCAGACACGGACACCCAGCCCAAACGCAAGCCTGCGCCGTTTCAGGATGCTTGCGGGCAGCATTTGGAAGGGTAGGCTCCAGCGGAAGGGAAAATGTTTGCGTGCAAACCCATGAAAAGGCATGCCCCAGCGCAAGCATATGTGACAGGAGCAGGAAGAGGGTATGCCGCAGCAACACATTGGGAGCGCCGCAAGGCTGGGGCATTCGCAGCGGTTTTGGGAGAAAGCGTAGGTGGTGTCACTTTGGGAAACGCGGAATGCCTTAAAACCAACATTTTCATCATTTCAGGATGCTTCCGGGCAACTCATGAAAGGGCATGCCCCGGTGCAAGCATTATGCGACGCGCGCAGGAAGGGAGCATGCAATGGCGGCACATTGAGCACGCCGCGAAACCGGCGCATCCGCGGCGTTTTGGGGAGGAGCGATGCGTTGCTTGCACGGATATGGTACGCAATCCAAACGCGAGCCTGCACCGGCTCAGAACGCTTGCAGGCGGCTTATGGAAGGCGATCTTGGCGCAGGCTAGACGGGTGCAGGAAAGGGGGTATGTCTGCCCTGCAACGGCACATTGAAAGTATCGCGAAGCCAGCGCACCCGCGGTGAATTTGTAGGAGAGAGCGAGACGTAGCTTGCACAGATACGGACACGTAGCCCAAACGCAAGCCCGCACCACATCAGGAGGACGTTTGAGGTCAATCTATAAAAAGGCGATTTTGACGCAAGCTATGCGACGCACACAGGAAGGGGAAAGGCCGCGGCAATACGTTGTGCGCGCCGCGAAGCCGGCGCATTCGCGGCGATTGGCGAGGGGTGCAGAGGCGTCATTTGTGCAGACACAGACACGCGCCCAGGCGAATATTCGCGGCGCGTCAAGGCGTTTGGCGTAGGGGCGGCCGCGCTTTGCGCAGCCATATGCGCAAGGGGGTGCCTGCGGCGACGGCGCATACAGATTCGCGCGGCGCGTTTTTGAGCGCAAAAATGTCCGACGGCCTGCAAAACCGGGCCGCCGGACGTTGTTTGTCTGTGGCGTACTGCGCAACCGCTCAATGCCGGCAGGCCTGTTGCGACATAAGGAAACCTTATCTGCGGCGCAGCTTTTCCGGCGCGTTGGAATTTGGCGATTTGAAACCGGCAAACGCCTTGCCCGCCGTTTTTCCGGAAATACTTCGCCAACGCCGAAATTCGGATATTTCGGACCGCGCAGTCGCGCCAGGGCCTGTTCGTTCAATGCGCTTTCGGGTCTTTTCCGCCGGTTCGCTGCGAATTTCTGACTTGGTTCCGGGAAGCGGGAATGCTCCGCTGGAACGAACGGAAAATTCCCTTGAACTGCGGATTCTTTCCCTCGCAAGCGGCCCCTAGAACAGGGCGTCCATGGCCGCCAGCGTCTTTTCGACCAACTCGTCGCCGCCCTCCGGACCCACGGTTGTGGATACCGGTTTGGAGCCGTAGCTGCCGCCTTCGACGGCCGCGCGCGTGGGCAAATAACCGCCCTTGGCGTTGGAGGAGAGTTGGATGATGAACGCCTGCCGCGCCTTGCAGCGCGCCTTCATGCGGAAACTGTAATCCACATACAGTTCAAACGGATTTGTAGCAAAGGCCGCGCCGCTCAGGCGGAACACGAACACCGGGAAACGGAAACGCGTACTTTGCCGCTGCAATTTCCAACGGTTCAGATAACCGATGTCTTCAAAGCAGCGCACCATTTCGCCTTCCGGCATTTTCGAGCCGGCGTATTTTGCCTTTATCGCGTCGATGCGCGCCTGCGCGGCCAGAACGTCGGCCTCGTCCACCGTGCGCAGCGCCACGTCCATTTCAAAGGCGCTCACCCGAAAAACGGGGCGGGTTTCGCGGTAATTGCGCGCCTTTTCGTGGCCGCGGAGCACCGCGTCGCGTATGCGCATGCCGATGTCCCGGCATTCCTGCAGCATATCGAAGTTGCGCCACACCGCCGTTTCCTGTGCGTTCCAGATTTTCAGTTCCTCCACATTGTCCTTGGAGATGCGCACCAGGTCCAGGGGGTTCTGGTCGCCCGCCGCGCCGCACAGCGGCAGTATATACAAGTCGCCCAACGCCTCGCGGATAAAGGCGCGCGCCTCGCCCCAGTAATCGGCGGAGAGAAAATCGTGCAGTTCGTATACCTGGGCGGGGCAGGGGATGCACACGGCCACGCCGGTGAGGCGGCCCTGCGCGTCCCAGGTATAGAGCATATCGGCGGCGTGGTCGGAGCAGTCCTCAAAACCGAGGAAGTTTTTCGCGGAACAGGCGCCGTACATGCGCGTTTCCTTCCTGCCGTCCACCAGGAATTGCGGGCGGCGGCAGAAAGCCACGGCGGCGTAGTCATGGGCGAGGGCCACGCTGCCGGGGGCGCGTGCGGCCCAGGCGTCCTCGATGAGCGCGACCATCTTTTCCACGAAAAATTCGGAAAGTTCTTCGCCCTTGAGGATGTTTTCCGGCTCTTCCGGCTCCGGGCAGAGGTCGCCCAGCACGCTCTTGAAGAACTCCTCCAGGGTTACGTTTGCGCCGTACATGCTGGAATTGTGGGTGTGGATGGCGTTGAACACCACGCGCGAGGGATCCAATCCATCCGCATGAAGGCGCGAGAGTATCTGCGGTATGTGCTCCGTCGGCACGGAAGCCATGTCCAGGGAGACAAGGGTCATCTGGCTTTCGCCGTTGTCCAGCGCCAGGCAGGTGGCCGTGAGCGGGTCGTGTACATAGGAAGAAATGCGCGAATAGAGCTGGCCGATGACGTATACGGGCCGGTCCGGCGTGATGTCGGTCTGCGCCCAGCCGATTTTGATGGGTGCGTTCATAAATTTGCATCCTCCTGTCGCGACGGGCGGCTTCGGCCGCCTCGCCTGCGTTTGATTCATACGGTTCAAAGGGAAGTCCGAGGCGTATTTTCCGCTCTGGGATTTCGGCCCCGGCCCATGCGGTTCCGCAAAGCCCTGGCGCCAAAGTGCGCCGTATCGTCCTCCTTGAAACGCGCGTATCAGAATTGCACGCGCGCGGAAGCGCCGTCGTAAGCGATCAGCTCGCGATCGGTGGAAAGGGCGTCGATGGCCCGGAAGTATTCCTCGCGACTCGCATAGAGCGGCACATAGCTTTCCACGACGCGGCGGGCCTTTTCAGCGCCGTTTTTGAGCAGTTCCGCCGCCAGCAGCAACTGGCATTGGGCCGAGAGCACGCAGGCAGTGTCAAAATCGTCGATGTGATAGTCGTCGCCATGCGATTTGCCCGCCGCGCCGGCAATGTGCGGATGCATGCAAGGCATCACACAACTGAGGTTGCCCATGTCGGTGGATCCGCAGCCCCAGGCCCCGTCCATTTCGACGTTTTCCGCGCCGATGAGTCCCTCGACGCACTCCTTTGCGACCGCCATCAGCGCTTTGCTGTTGGTGAGCGGCGCATAGCCGAGCATATCCGAAACCTTTACCGTCGCACCCATGGCCAGCGCGCCGGCGGCCAAAGCGCGGTTGACCTTTTCGTTGGCCCGCATAATGCTTTCCATGCTGGCGCCGCGCACAAACGTATCAATTTGCACGTTGGCCGGGATGATGTTGACCGATTCGCCGCCGGCGGTGATGATGGGGTGAATGCGGATATGTTCGTCGTCCTGGAACGTTTCCCGCAGGGAATTGATGGCCTGCAGGCCGAGCGTGGCGGCGTAAAGGGCGTTTTTGCCCAGGTGGGGCGCGCCGCCCGCGTGCGCCGCCGTGCCGGCATAACGGGCGCTTTTCATAATCAGGCCGTTGCAACCGGCGTTGCAACTGAACCTGGGGCCGTCGCTGGGGCCGGTATGGAACATGTAGGCCAAATCCACGCCGTCCATATAGCCGCGGTAGAGGAACTCCTCTTTGCCGGTGGGGCTGTGAATGAGGCCCTGCCGGCGCAGCTCGCGGCGGAAGTCCAGTTCAATGCCCTCTTCCGCGGGCACGGCCATCAGGCGGATGGAGCCGGAAAGGCCGTCCAACGCGCCCGGCTCCCGGAGCGCCAACGCGATGCCGACCATGGCGGCGCACTGCGCATGGTGGCCGCAGGCATGGGCGCATCCTTCGCGCGCCTGAAAATGCCCGGGCGCAAGCAACGCGTCCAATTCGCACAGAATAAGCAGTTTCGGGCCGGGACGGCCAGTCTCAATGTCGGTATAAAAGCCCGGAATGTCGCCCGCTTTGGTCAGCGTATAGCCGGCCTTTTCAAATATACCGGCCAAATAGGCGGAAGTTTTCCATTCCCGAAAGCCTGTTTCGGGATGTTCCCAGATGTAGCGCTCAGCCTCCTCCATGGCCGCGCGGTGTTTGGCGACGAGTTCCAGGTACTTTGCGTGCTCCATAAATATACCTCCTGTTTGCGCGAATTCGCGAATATACAAAAGATGAAAGGGCAGAAGCCGTGTGTTTTGCGCAGGGACAAGTGCTTGCAGGCAACCCCAGCGCCCAGATCGCCCAAAGAAGGGGAGATAACCGCCGCAGCGCCGCCGGGGGCGCGCCGGCATCGCGGCAATTCCGGCGGTTTTCCAGGCATTTGCCCGGGCGGAGAAGCGCGCTTGCAAGGCGCTCAAAGCAATGCGCGCAAAAAGGCGCCTGTTCGGGAAAAGCGCGCAGAACGCGCCTCGGCCATAGCGCCATGCGGCGGGCCTTGGAAAAAAGCGCCTGGGCCGCGCCGCCTCCGGGGCAAAGGGAACGCCTGCAACGCGTTCGCCTTCCCTGAAAACATGCGCCTTCGCGCGCAGCTTTAAAATGCGCAAGCGGGATGTTTCGCCGGGCAAAACGCTGCCTTGCGTTTGCATGGACGGCATGGTATAATCGGTTCAAGGAGGAAACTGCCATGAAACTTACCGCCGGTATACACATGACGCCGCAGCTTTCGCTGCGCTGGCTGACCATCGCCTGCTTTGAGGTGCGCGTGGGGGATTTTTCCATTGTTATCGACCCCTGCGTCGGCGCTTCGCCCGCCACGGATTTTGGCGCCGAGGTCATTGAGCGGGCCGACCTGATTCTCATTTCCCACGGCCATTGGGACCATATTACAGACCTCAAAGCGCTGACGGAGCGTTTCTCCTGTCCGGTTCTGGCGGGCGAATTGACCGCGCCAAGCCTGATTCGCATGCTCAACGCCAACCCCGCCGACGTCTATCCCATGACGCCGAACCTGGAACTGGATTTCGGCGGCGCGAAGGTGCGCGCGCTGTTTGCGCGGCATACCAACCAGCATGCGACGCTGGAGACGCTTTCCCGGCATCTGGCGGAAAACCCCTGGAATGACACGCCGGAAAAAATCGACTGCAATTTCTATGGCAACCTGGAGTACCGCGATTATCTCATTACCACGCCGTCGGGCCTGAAACTGCTCTTCTGGGGCAGCAACGCCACGCCTGAACAGATCGCCCTGGTGCGCGAACTCAGGCCGGACGTCGCGCTTTTGCAGTACACCAAGCAAAAACCGGAGGAACTGGCGGAGTTGGCGGCGCAGGGAGGAATCAAGGCGATCCTTCCACACCACATGGACCTTGGCCAGGCCCCCGAAGTTTACAACGCGCGCATCGACGAACTGGAAAAGCAGGTGCGCGCCCGCGCGAGCGGTTGCGCCGTTATCCATCCGGAGCGGCTGAAGTGGTATCATTTCGGCCTGGGTATGTATGCGCAGTGACATGCCGGCAAAAAAGCGCGCCGGAACCCCGCCATGCGACGGGATTCCGGCGCGCTTTTGTCTTTACATGACCAGTTCGATATCCATGATCTTGCAGAAGTCGCGCAGCGCCTCGGCATAGTCGCCATAGGCGACCAGCACATGCTGGCTGCAGACGTTCTGGGCGAACGCTTCCACCGTGCAGGAATCGGGGAAGATGCGCAGGCTGGGGAGCTGCGGCGCAGGGTCGTCCCAACCAAACTCGTTCCAGGGCATGGGCGTTTCGCCACGGCCGGTATAGACGTGCATTTTGTATTTGCCGCCCAGATAGACCAGGCGCGCACAGGTGACGTAGCCCGTTTTGACCTGGGAAACATTGAGCAGCGAGGCGTTCAAAAGTCCGAATGCGGCGGGCAGCACCGTAACGTCGCCCAGCGTGGCAGCCTTGGGCACGAAGTCCGGCACGCCGGCGATCATGCTGTCCTCAAAGAACTCGTAATACTCCAGATAGGGGATGGTCTGCCCGGAGAGGTACTTGAGGATAAGCTGCGTGGCCGCGCCCATGATGTCGTTTTCCGGAATGGTCTGCACGCCGTAGTAATGCTCCAGCAGCATAAACACCATCGCCGGGGGGAAGCCCAACAGCTTCTTCATGCCGTCTACGTCGATCAGGGAGACGGCCTCGTAGCCGCGCTCCTCAATCTTCATGCCCACGGCCAGCGCATAGCGCACGCCCTTTTCAATCACAGAATCGTCGCAGGGACGCTTGAACACCCAGTTTTCCTTTACAAACCGGATGCCCTCACGCACCTTTTCGGCGTCGAGTTTTTCCAGGTTTTGCACCATTTCGAGCATTTCAAACGGCTCGACCTCTATGCCGATCTGGCCGCGCATGGAATTGCCCTCGAACTGCGTGCCATAAAGGAGCATATCGCGATAGCCCATCGTGCCGATGCGGGCGCTGCGCAGGGCCGTGCGGGCGCGGCAAGCGGCGATGAAGGCGGAAATCTTGTCCAGCGGCGCGGGCTTTTCCACAATGCTGTAAACAAACTTGAACGTATAGCCAAGCGCCTCAAACGCGGGGCGGATGGCAGAGGTGCCGGCCTGATCGGCGGTGGTGATCAAACGGCCGTTTTCATACCAGCCGCACAGGCCCCATAAAAGCATCGGCACATGGCGCAGCGGGTCGGTTACGCGAATGACCGCGTGGGTGGGCACCCAGCCCGCCACACATACAATCAGGCAGGACAGGGGCGCGCCTTCCAGCTTTGCCAGCGCGGCGTCGGCCGTTTCATAGCCGGGATCGTCAATGACAATGCCGGCGTCCAACAGTTCGCAATCCAGGGCGGCAAGGGTTTTCAAAGCCTGGTCGTGTTTGATTTGCAGACGCTCAAAGGGCGTATTGATTTCCCCAAAACATACAAACCCTACTTGCTGCTTTTTCATGCGGAAAATCCTCCTCAATAATTTGGCGCAGATAATATAGATGATCGAGCGCGCGCATGTGCGCGACACGAATATAAATAACGCGGGTCATGCGGCGGGAAAAGCCTGGTAAAACGTCGCTTACGTGGTGGAACGCACAATCAACGCGGGCCGCAGCGCAATTTGCTGCTGCGAAGCGTTCTGGTTTTTCGCTCGCTTGGTCAAAACGTTGACGGCAATCGCAATCATATCTTCGCAAGGGTTGGCGATGGTTGTAAGTCCGCCTTCTATGTAGCGGGAAACCGTCAGGTCGTCAAAGCCCATAATGGCCATGTCGTCGGGAACGCGCAAACCGCTTTCCCGCAGCGCGCTGATCGCGCCAATCGCCATCAAATCGTAGCAGCAGAACACTGCGTCGGGCCGGACTCTCATGGACAGCATTTCTTTCATGCGCAAATAGCCGCCAGATTCCGCGCGCTCGCTGCCCACGCAAATCAATTGGGGGTCGAGTTTGATATCCAAGCGTTTGAGCGCCTGCTTGAAAATGGTTACGCGGTTGACGGAAACCCTGTCGCTGATGCAGCCGATGCGCTGATAGCCCCGCCGGCAAAGGTGTTCGATGCCGCGGACGATGCCGCTGTATTCATCAAGATGGATGCAGTCAAACTCCAACAGGGGATAGTATTTGGAGGTAATCAGCATTACGGGCAGATTGCTGCGCTGCAAAGCGCGCACAATCTGGTCGGAAATAACCTCTTCGGTGTCGATCACCATCAAAAGGCACTTGACGCGGATGCGGCTCATGGCGTTGATGGATTCGACCATTTTCTCCGGAAGGAAGTCGGTGAGTTTAATAATAATGGAATAGCCCTTTTCGGCGAGGCGCTCCTTGGCGACGTGAATGATGCGCGCGTAGTATTCCGACTGTACTTCCGGCACGATAATGCCCGCGCAATTCCAGTCCGGCGTGGCCCGGCCGCCGCGTCCCTGCAGGGAATAGCCCATCTCTTCGGCCGTTGTCTGCACCTTTTCGCGCATTTCCGCGCTGATTTCGCAACTGCCGTTGAGCGCGCGGGAAACTGTCGAAACGGAGACGCCCAGGTGGCGCGCGATGTCCTTCAAATTCGCCATGTCCTCACCCCTCGTTTTTTCTACGTTTATACTATATCACAAACGAAAAATGCTTGCAATATTCCGGAAAAGTTTACGGTACGCTGCGTTCCATGCCGCGCGATGGACGCTTTCGGCAGGGGAAGGGACGTTCGAAATTGACCGTCCTGCCCATCGCGCCGCGTCCGCAAAACTTTTCACAACCGCAGACGGGGGGACCTCCTTTGCCGTGGGGCATCATTCTGGCCGCCCGGGCCAACGAGCCCGGAGCGCGGCCGCGCTTTCAGCCGTTGCCGCCAGGGCGGATGGAAGCCGCGCGGGGCGGCCTCCATCCGCATTGCAGGCGTTAGCGGGAAATGTCGTATTCGTAGGCGTAAATCGACAGGTCGATGTCGCCCTCTTCCTTAAGCTGCTGATAGGCTGCGTTGTAGCGCTCGTTGAGGTCCGCAACGGAGTCTTCCCACTCAAGGTCGCCGCGCATGATGCTGTCCATGACGGTCTCGGACGTGTCGCCTTCCAGCGGCAACAGATTGTCCGGGAAGAGCATTACGCTGGCATAGTTGGTGAGGTCGGAGAACAGCGTCCACTGCTCGCCAAGGCTTTCGTCCACCTCGGTGTTTTCAATGATCTCCATCTTGTAGGGGATCATGCCGCCCATGGCGTAGATGGAGGCGTTGAGCTCATCGCTGTTGAGGAAGATGAAGGCCTTTTCAATGGCTTCCTTGTGCGCATCGGAGGAATTGTCGTAAGCCGGCGCGCAGATGGAGAGGTTCACGCGGTCGAGGTACACGCCCTTGTAGGGAGCTTCGCCTTCTTCAAAGGTGGGCATGTCGATGACGGTCCAGTTGCACTCCGCCGGGAACTGAGAGGTGTACACGGCGTAGTCGTAGGACGGAGCCGGGAACATGCCGACGCGGCCGGCGGCGAACTGGGCGCGGATTTCGTCGATGCCCAGGTCGTCGGCGCCAAGCATCCAACCGTTCTGATACATTTCGGCAATGGCCTTCACCGGAGTCTCGTAAATGCTGAAATCATAAGTTTCGGTGTTGGGATCCCACCATCCGCGGCCGGTGGAGTTCATCGTGGCCTTGAAGGTCAGACGGCGGAACATGGCAGACCAGGTGGACCAGCCGTAACCGAACTCTTCGCCGTTGCCGTTCTCGGTGATGATGCGGGCGCACTCGACAACGTCGTCCCAGGTTTCGGGCAGCTCGAGGTTGTTTTTCTCAAACAGGTCGAGGTTCACGGCCATCTTGATGGGCACCACTTCCAGCGGCAGGGCAAAGAGCATGCCGCCCTGGATGTTGATGCCGTTCTGGATGTAGGGCTCGTAGCTTTCAATCAGCGCCTGGAGCTCTTCGTTTTCAATGGTCTCCAGGTCCTTGACCCAGCCGCGCTCAATCCAGGTCTGGCGGTTGGTCTGCACGTCTATCAGGTCAAAGAACGTGCCGGCCTGCATCAGGGCCTCAAGGTCGGTTCCGTAGGTGTTGATGTTGGAAATCAGTTCAATGTAGACGCCCTCTTCAGCGCCGGTGGTTTCGTTCCACTTGTCAATCTCTTCCTGCAGCTTGATTAGGTAGGCGCCGACCGAGCAGTAGTACTGCACGACTTCGACATCCTCTTCGGCAGATGCGAATCCAGCCGAGAGGCCCAGGCACAACACGAGGGTAAGCAACAGAGCCAGGAACTTCTTCATAGTTTACCTCCTTTTTGTCTCCGGGTTGGGTACGCAAAGCAAGAGCACTAAACGCAATTAAAGTTTAGCAGTATTTTCGCTGCATGTCAACAATTAAACGAAAAATAGTCTTTTTATACAAATAATTCTCCGATTACATGCACATATCGGCGCAATGAATAAAATATAATGCATGATATATGCAATATTTGCCAATTTACTCGGCGTAGAGACATCCACAAATTTACATGACATAAACACAAAAATATACAAAAGCAGCGAATATACGAAAACTTTACGGAACTATTTCACGAAAAAACGCGCATTTGCATCGGCGCAATGCGCTCCGTGCGCGGGGCCGCTGCAAAGCCGAAGCGTTTGCGGAGAAACAGGATTGCTTTTTCGCAAACGCTTCGGAAAGCGCTGCCCGCTAATCGCGGAAAATTTCGTTGATGTTCTTCAGCGTTTCGCGCACAAGCTGGTCGCCGCCGACATGGCCGATCAGGCCGCTGGAGAGGAAGGCGCTGTAATGGCCGCCTTTTTCTGCCTTTTCGGTGGGCAAATAGCCGTCCGAACCGTTGGCAAGCTGCACCAGGAAGGTCTGCTCGGCCAAACTGCGGGCCTTGATCTGGTTGCCGTAATCCAGGAACAACTCAAACGGGTTGGTGGCGATGGCCACGGTGCCCAGACGGATGATGTGCACTTCGGTATCGACGATGTCCAGCACTTCCTGCAACTCGGCGCGGCGCAGTATGCCCAGATGCACCTGCAATTTTGCGGCGTCGTTGAAGTCCACATCGCCGTCCTTGTCGCGCAGGTATTCGCGCACGGCGCGGCGGGCCTGGTTGATTTCCGTCAGCGTGGCGCGGCGCAGCGGGAGTTGCATGGAGTGTACCTGGTGAATCAGAACCGGGTCGGTTTGCGGCTCGTCCAGGCCTTCGTCGTAGACGTTGATGATTTCGTCGGCAATGCGCTTGCCCGCCTTGCGCATGCCGGCCAGGTCGAACATGGAGGGGTCGGCCTTGCGGCGGGGCGGGTTGTTGCGCTTGAGGTTGGGGTCGTTGACGTCGCTTTCCGGTTCTACCCAGCGCACCAGATCCACCGGGCACTGGTCGCCGGCGGCGCTGCACTGCGTCAAAAGGAAGATATGTTCGCCAAAGTGCTTGCGCACCAACATTTTCGCCTCGCCCCAGAAGTCGGGAGATACGAACAGGCGGTGCTGCACGCACTGGGCCGGGCAGGCCAGGTTGGCCACGATGCCGGTCAGGTTGCGCTTGTCGTCAAATACGTAAAGAAGCTCGATGCCGGAATCGTTTCCGCCCTCCAGGTGAGTGAACACGGCGGTATCCGTGTCGCCCCACATCTGCGCGGTGCCATCGGAATAGCAGGCGCGGCGGCACATGCCCACAACCGCGCGGCCAAAGGCGTTGCTGAAGCCGCCCGGCGCGCGCTTGTTCCATGCGTCCAGCACGCACTGCGCAATGCGATCCGAAAGGAAAACCAGCAGTTCGTCATCGGTGGCAATATCGGGGTTTTGCGATACGTTTGCGCTTTCCACATATTTCTTGTCCGGCGGCAGCTCGCTTTCCAGCAGCGCCCGGAAGGAAGTGGACGCGCCGGCCGGCTGCTTGGCGGAGGAATTGCCGCGCCCCGCATAGCCAGGGCCGGTGTGGGTGTGGATCGCCGAAAGCACGACCTTCATCGGGTCCAGTCCAGCGCCGTTGTTTTGCAGTTTTTCGCGCACGGTTTCCAGCAGCGTGTGGGATACGGAAACCAAATCGCAACTACACATGACAAGCTGCTCGGTGTCCGTGCTTACGGCCATTGCCGTGGCGGTCAGCGGCTTTTCCACATATTCGGAAATGCGCTCCGCAAACTGGCCGACAAGGGAGATTTTCTTTTCCGGCGTAATGTTGACTTCAGACCACCCGATTCGGAAGTTGCCCATGTTTTACCCTCCATTCAATCTATATGACATCTTTACACAGCGCAAAAATAGCGCCTAAACCACGCAAAAATTCCGAAACTGCTTCACAGCACCAATTATAACGAAAAAGGCAAAATTGTCAAGAAAACAAATTCTTTTCCGGTTTTGAAAACGGCGTTCGCGGCGCAATTTTGCCAAATCCTGGCGGCAAAAGGGAGTTGTCTGGTAGATTATTGAAGAATAAAGTTATGCAAATTGGCGAATATTTCGCACAAAGCTGTAATAAAAAGAATAAATATTATAAGATACGCCGAATTTTCAACAACATACCAAACGAAACTTGCAATCCCACGTTTGGTCAGGTATAATTGCATCAAGTCCACAAATTGTTTAACACGCATACAACGCAAATTCACGCCAGCAAATCTTTTGAAATTTTGGAACGGGAGGTTTTTCTATGCAAAAAGTCGAAAAGCTTGGAAAAAAGGCAACGATACAAAGTTACCTGATGATTGCGGGAACGGTAATCGGCCTGATTGTCTTTGTGGTCATCCCGCTGATCTGGATTATGCGCTGGTGCCTGTTCAGTTATAAAGGGTATGGCGCTGTGCGTTTTGTGGGGCTGGACAACTTTGTCCGCGTGTTTGCCCGTTCCGATAAATTCTGGCTGGCGGTGGGGAATACGTTCATTTTTGCGTTTGGAAAGCTGCTGGTGGAAATTCCCCTGGCGCTGGCCCTGGCCTATATCCTTACCCGTAAACTGCGTGGCAGAAACTTTTTCCGTTCGGTGTTTTTTATGCCCTCCATGTTTTCCGTGGCGGTTATCGGCGTTATTTTTACCTACCTGTTCAACCATAACCAGGGCGTTGTCAACGCGGTGATTGAGGCGCTGGGCGGAACGGGCGTAAAGTGGTTCGCCAGCGGCACTACGGCGATGATTTTGCTGATGATCGCCTCTGTCTGGCAGAACTTCGGCATCAACATGCTCTTCTTTATGACGGGCATGCAGAGCATATCGCCGGAAATTTACGAGGCGGCCTCCATCGACGGCGCCAGCCACAAGCGCCAGTTTGTCGGCATTACCATTCCGCTGCTGGGCCCGGTGATGCAGATGGTTTTGATGAACGCCATTCTCGGTTCCCTGAAGGTGACCGACCTTGTGCTCACCTTGACCAACGGCAAGCCCAGCGGCAAGTCGGAAGTGATGATGACCTACATCTACAAGCGCTTCTTCGGCGAGGGAGGCGGCGCGGCGATGGACTATGGCTACGGCGCGGCGCTCACGATTGTCACCGCGATAATCCTTACCATCGTTACGCTGATCTACCTGAAAGTGACCAAGAAGAGCAGCGATATTTATTGAGAAAGGGGGAAACCGAGGTGACAATGCGCATCAGCCTGGGCGCCAAAATCGCCCTGTATGCATTCCTGATTATTATGGTATTTATCACGCTGATCCCGCTGCTTTATACGGTTTCGGCCTCTTTTAAGACGAACTATGAAATTACCGCCGGCGGCATCAACCTCATCCCCGCCGAGCCGACGCTGGATAACTACAAAACGGTTTGGGGCATGAGCGGCACGTCGCTGGACTCGAGGACCACCTATGCCGACTATACGTTCAACTCGCTGAAAGTCTCCCTGCTGACAGTGGTGTTGGTGGTGGTATTCACGTCCATGTCGGCCTACTGTTTCCAGCGCGGCCACTTTCCAGGACGGAAGTTCCTCTACTGGCTGTTTATGTGCACAATGTTCATCGGCGCGGGCACCATCACCATCTTCCCGCTTTTGCAGATTACCACTTCGCTGAAGATGAACAATCAGGTCGGCCTCGCCATCGTGCAGTTTGCCACGGCCGGCGCCAGTAACCTGTTTTTGACCATGGGCTACATGAAGACCATCACCAGAGACCTGGACGACGCGGCCAAGATCGACGGTTGCAGCTTCTTCGGCACCTGGTGGCGCATTATCCTGCCCCTTTCTCGACCGATCCTCGCGACCATCGCGCTGATGTCTTTCCAGCATTCGTGGAACAACTACCTGTTGCCCAACCTGATGCTGGCGGGCGATCAGAGCGCTACCACCTTGGTTGTGGCCGTCGTTCGCCTGCAGTCTTCCGGCGGCGCGGGCGCCAGCCAGTACAACCTGATGATGGCCGGCACAATGTTGGCGATGCTGCCGATGCTGATTTTGTTCCTGTGCATGAACAAGATGTTCGTCGAAGGTATCACCCAGGGCGCTGTGAAGGGTTGAGCAAAGAGGCCCCGCGCATTCCCGAAACGACCAAAAATGGCTATATGGAGCGGCCCTTTTTGCGGTCGCTCCATTTTGCATAGGAGAGGTGATTATGGCAGAAATTACGCTCAAGGGCGCGAGTATGACCTACCCCAACGGTACAAAGGCGCTTACGGATGTTGACCTTACCGTGCGCGACCATGAATTCATGGTGCTTCTGGGGCCGTCCGGCTGCGGCAAGAGCACGCTTTTGCGCTTGGTGGCGGGCCTGGAAAAGCCTACCGCCGGCGAGGTGCTTTTTGACGGGCAGGTGGTCAACGAGTTGGAACCGCTCAAGCGCAATGTCGCCATGGTGTTCCAGAGTTTCGCGCTTTATCCGCATTTGAACGTCTATAAAAACATGGCCTTCCCGCTCAAGAGCATGAAACTCAAGCCGGAAGAAATTCAAAGAAGGGTGGAGGAAGCGGCGAAAATTCTCGGCATCGAGCATGTGCTCAACCGCCGTCCGCGCGTGCTTTCCGGCGGTCAACGCCAGCGCGTGGCGCTGGGGCGGGCCATGGTGCGCGAGCCGGTGGTATTCCTGCTGGACGAGCCGCTCTCGAACCTGGATGTGAAGATGCGCCTGGAACTGCGCGACCAGATCGTGGCGCTGCACAAGCGCCTGGGCACGACCTTCCTTTATGTCACCCATGACCAGGCCGAGGCTATGCAGCTTGGCGACCGGCTGGCGATTATGGACACGGGCCGCGTCGTGCAGATCGGCTCGCCGCAGGAGATATACGACTACCCCAATTCCCTCTATGTTGCGGACTTTGTGGGCGCGCCGAAAATGAATTTTTTCGCCTCGCTTCTGCGCACGGATGGGCAGAACTGGTCGGTACGGCTGCTGGGCCGGGAATTCCCCCTGCCCGCGGAGCGGATCGACGCGGACGCCGCCGGCTTCAGCGCCGGCATGCGCGTTATTGTGGGCGTGCGGCCGGAGGACTTCCAGCCCTCCCAGCGGGAGGACGCGTACACGGCCGCGGTGGGGCAGGTTATGCCCATGGGCGCTACGCTGCATGTGGAGGCCTATATCGGCAACCAGCGCTTTTTGGTGGTTTTGAATAACCACACGCCCATTTGTGAGGGAGACGCGCTCCGCCTGGAGGTAGATCCCCGCACGGTGCACTTGTTTGCGGCGGAAGGTGGACAAAACCTGCTCCTGCCGCCGCGCAAAGGAGGAAAAGCATGAGACGGTGGTACGAGCCCCGGAAAGACCGGCCGGATTTGACGCGCGAGGCCGTCAAAAAGCGCGGCTTTGCCGGATTTATGGAGATGCTCTGGCGGGAGTTTTTTGAACTGATCAAGCTCAACCTGCTGTTTTTGCTCACCTGCGTGCCTGTCGTGACCATACCGGCCGCAGTGACGGCCATGTGCGGCATTACCACGAAGATGGCCAGCGACAAGAACCACTTCCTTTGGCCGGATTACTGGAAGGTATTCAAACGCGATTTTGTGAAATCCCTTCTGGGCGGGCTGATCTATGGCCTGGCGTTGGTGGCGTTTTCCGTCAGCACGGTGTTTTATTACCGGCTGATGCGCACGAGCATGTTCTTCGTGATCCTGGCTGGCTTTTCCGCCTGTCTGTTGCTTTTGGCGTTTGCCAGCGCTTTTTACTTCTTCCCGATGCTGGCAAAGGTGGAACTGCCGCTCAAGGCGCTTTTGAAAAACGCCGTAGTTTTGACTTTTACCAATTTCAAAAAGACGCTGCCCG
>CAJFUU010000301.1 GCA_904420265.1 uncultured Clostridia bacterium | reverse complement strand
CAACCCCTTCCCGATGAGCGTGTACGACAACATCGCCTTCGGCCCGCGCACGCACGGCATCCACGCCCGCGCGCGCCTGAACGACATTGTGGAAAAATCCCTGCGCGGCGCGGCCATCTGGGACGAGGTCAAAGACCGCCTGAAAAAGAGCGCCCTGGGCCTTTCCGGCGGCCAGCAGCAGCGCCTTTGCATCGCCCGCGCCCTGGCCGTGGAGCCGGAGGTGCTTCTGATGGACGAGCCGACTTCGGCGCTGGACCCCATTTCCACCTCGAAGATCGAGGAACTGGCGATGGAGCTGAAGGAAAAATATACCATCGTCATCGTCACCCACAACATGCAGCAGGCGGTGCGCATCTCCGACCGCACGGCGTTCTTCCTTCTGGGCGAGGCTGTGGAGGTTGGCGACACGCAAACGGTATTTTCCACCCCGCGCGACAAGCGCACCGAGGATTATATTACAGGGAGGTTCGGATAAATGCGCAGCCGTTTTGACGAGCAACTCACACGCCTCAACGCCGAAATTATCGACATGGGAACGCTCATCGAGCACGCCATTGAGGAAAGCGTGCAGGCGTTGTCTTCGCGCGATGTGGTGCGCGCCCGCAAGGTCATCGCCCTGGACCGCGATGTGGACCAAAAGGAGCGCGAGGTTGAAAACCAGTGCCTGAAACTGCTTTTGCAGCAGCAACCTGTGGCCAGGGACTTGCGTTTTATCTCCGCAGCGCTTAAAATGATAACGGATATGGAGCGCATCGGCGACCAGGCCGCCGACGTGGCCGAAATCGTCACCATGCTCGACGGCGGCCACGAGGGCGAATTTACGCAGATTCAGGAAATGGGCGGCGAAACCATCAAAATGGTGCGCGGCGCCATCGACGCCTTTGTGCGCCGGGATCTGACGCTGGCAGAGTGGGTCATCGCCATGGACGACAAGGTGGACGGCCTTTTCGTCGCCGCCAAGGACGCCCTGATCGAACTTCTGCGCCGCGATACCAACGCCGGCGTGCTGGCGCTGGACCTTTTGATGATCGCCAAGTATTTGGAACGCATTGGCGACCACGCGGTGAACATCGCCGAATGGGTGGTATTCGCCATCACCGGCGTACACAAGGAAAACTGACCGGCGTTTTCCCGCGCGGCGGGAGGAGAAACAGATGATCTATTACGTTGAGGACAACGAGGGCATCCGCAATCTGGTGACCTACACGCTCAACATGACCGGTTTCGAGGCCGAGGGGTTTCCCGACGGCGAGGCGTTTTTCAAGGCAATGGAAAGCGTCCGCCCGGAACTGATTTTGCTGGACGTGATGCTGCCGGGTGAAGACGGCGTGAGCATTCTGGGCCGTCTGCGCCGCGACGCCCGCTTCAGCGCCATCCCGGTGATTATGATTACCGCCCGGGGCGAAGAAACCGACAAGGTGGAGGGCCTGGAGTGCGGCGCGGACGACTATGTGACCAAACCGTTTGGCATGATGGAACTCATCGCCCGGGTGAAGGCGGTTTTGCGCCGCTGCTCCGGGCGCGGCGAGGGGGCGCTTACGCTGGGCGGTATCCGTCTGGATCGCGAAAAGCACACCGTGGAAGTCGACGGCCGCGAGGTGGTGCTCACCTTCCGGGAATTTGAACTTTTGCGCTTTTTGATGGAACATCCGGAAAAGGCCTTCGACCGCGACAGGCTTCTGGACGAGGTTTGGGGCGCGGAATACGAGGGCGGGCCGCGCACGGTGGACATGCACGTGCAGACCATACGCAAAAAGCTGGGCAGATGCGCTTCGCAGATCGAGACGATTTATGGCCTCGGCTATAAGATTGGGGAGGGGAACCATGCGCAGTAAGATTTGGCGTTCCATGGCGTTGACCGCCGTGTTGGCGGTTTTGCTGTTTGCCATTTTGTCCCTGGCGGCGCTGTACAGCTTTTTCACCGCCAGAACCGAAGATGCGTTGGACGATGAGGCGCGCCTTATCGCAGCCGCGCTGGAGGACGGCGCGCAGATTGACGCGCTCGCCGCCGTCAATCCCGACGACCGTGTGACGTTGGTGGCCGCCGACGGCAGCGTGCTTTTCGACAGCGATGCCGAGGAAGGGACGATGGAAAACCACCTTGAGCGTCCGGAAATCCAGCAGGCGCTGGAAAACGGCGCCGGCGGCAGCACCCGCCAGTCGGACACGCTGGGGGAAATGACCATTTATCGCGCCCTGCTCCTGGACGACGGCACGGTGCTGCGCGTTTCCGGCACGCAGCAAAACGTGTTGGGCATGGTCATGCAGCTCATCCCCGCGTTTCTGGCCCTGATTGTGCTTACGGTCATTCTTTCGGCGCTGGGTTCGCGGCAGGCCACCAAGCGCATTGTCGCGCCGGTGAACGCGCTGGATCTGGATCATCCGCTGGATAACGACGTTTACGAGGAACTTTCGCCGCTGCTCAAGCGCATGCATGAACAGCGCCAGCGCATCGACGAATCCGTCTCTGCGCTCACGGCGCAGCGCAACGAGTTTGCCGCCGTCACCAGCAACATGGCCGAAGCGTTGCTTCTGCTCAACGCCCGCGGCGACGTGCTGTTTGTCAACCGCGCGGCGGAGCGGCTGCTGGGCCTGTCCCGCGCGGATTGCGAAGGCAAGTACCTGCTGGCGCTCAACCGCAATTTCCAGCTTTCCGAAGCCATGGAGAAGGCTCTGCACGGCGAAAATGCCGAAGAAGAGCTGGAAATGAACGGCCGCCACTACCGCTGCGTGGCCAGCCCCGTCATGGACGGAACGCGCGTCAGCGGCGCGGTGATGCTCATTCCGGACATTACCGACCGCTTCCTGGCCGAAAAGGCGCGGCGGGAGTTTACCGCCAACGTCTCCCACGAATTGAAGACGCCGCTCACTTCCATTCTCGGCTATGCGGAGATCATGCAAAACGGCGTCGCCGGCGAGGACAAACTGCGCCAGTTCGCGGGCCTGATTCATGCCGAAGCCACGCGGCTGATTCGCCTGGTGGAGGACATCCTCAAACTTTCGCGGCTGGATGAAAGCCGCCTGCCGAACGACCGGCGGCGCGTATCGCTCAAGGGCCTGTGCGAGGAGGCCGCTTCCCGTCTGGCGCCCGAGGCCGCCAAACGCGGCGTCACCATCCGCGTGGAAGGCGGCGAGTGCGCGCTGGAAGGCTCGCCTTCCATGCTGGGCGAACTCGTGTACAACCTGGTGGACAACGCCGTGAAGTACAACCGCGAGGGCGGTTTTGTGACCGTCTCCCTCGAGGAAAAGGAAGACGGCGGCCGCGCTCTCACCGTGGCCGACACCGGCGTGGGGATCGACCCTGCCGACCAGCAGCATGTGTTCGAACGCTTCTTCCGCGGCGACCGCAGCCGTTCCGCCGAGGGCGGCACGGGGCTGGGGTTGTCCATTGTCAAGCACGTGGCCCTCGCGCATGGCGCCAAGGTGTCGCTCGAGAGCGAAGTGGGCAAGGGAACCGCTATCCACGTGGATTTTCCTGCATAACAGACCATAAAATATGCAAAAAACGCGCTGCCGCGGCTCAAATCAAACGTTTGATTTGAGTCGCGGCAGAAATTTGTGATCAGACAAAAACGCTGGAGATGCGCCGCAACGCATCGCTTTTCCCGCCTGCGCGTCGCGGGCTTATGCCCCGGCGGCCTCAGCCCGCATTTCAGCCTGATAGGCGTCGCGAATAGCGACAAATGTTTCAAGGTCTCTGCCGCCGGCGGGCCGGCCGTCTACTTCCACGATGCGGCAGGTGGCGGCGCTGGAGCTGGAGAAGAAGATTTCATCCGCGTTCAGCAACTCTGCAAGCATATAGGGCCGCTCCTCTACCGGGATGCCCAGCTTCCGGCAGATGGCCAGTATGTGTTTGCGGGCCACTCCGGGCAGGATGAGGTTGTCCAGCGGCGCGGTGATCAGCGTGCCGTTCTTGAGGATATGTACGTTGGAATGCGCGCATTCTGTGACGCGCCCGTTGCGGTGGAGAATCGTTTCGGCGCAACCGGCCTCCTCCGCCCGCTGCGCGGCGAGCACATTGGGAAGAAGATCAATGGTTTTGATGTTGCAGTGGAAAAAGCGGGTATCTTCCATGGTGATGGCCTTGTAGTCTTTGGTGACGTCGGCAAAGGTATGCGGCCGGGAAAAAACCCACAGGCTTGGCGTTGCGCCGGCAAAGCGGAAAGCATGGCCGCGCGGCCCTACGCCGCGGCTGACCTGCCAGTACAAAAACTGCGTCGGACTGTCCACCCGGTTTACCAGCTCCTTAAGCAGGCTTCTGAGCGCCGCCTTTTCCAGCGGCGGTTCAATGCCCACCAGGCGGGCGCTGTTGTAAAAGCGGTCGATATGGTCGTCAAGCGCCAAGGGCACATGTTCCATTACGGCCGTCACATCGTAAACGCCGTCGCCCAAAAAGCAGGCGCGGTCGTTCATGGGCACCATCATATCCTCGATGGTGGAAACCCTGCCGTTGTAATAGGCTATATTTTCCATAAGGGCCACCTTTCTCCGCTTTGCGCGGAAACCAAACGGCGACGCTCCATACGGTCGTTCGCCCTGCACAGAATATCGTTTTCACTGTATCATGACCGCCGCAGCGTTGTCAATGCGGTTTGCAATTTTTACATTCGAAAAATGGCATTTCAACTAAAATCCGGGTCTTTTTCTCTTTGTTATGAAGGAAATTATGCCTGAAAATTCTTTTTTGACGAATTGTCTGCAACTGTAACAGAAAATGGGCGCAGCGCCTCCGAAAGATTTCCTCCACGGCGCGGTTCACGCGCCCGCGGGTGTGTTTTCTGCGCTTGCCGCCGCGCACTGGCCGTGATATAATGAACGCAGTTTGGAAAAGGGAGGTGTTATTTTGAAGCTGTGCATTGCCAAGGCTCCGTGCAAGGTCTGATCCCGGACGGGACGCATGGAGCTGCATTTTACCCCCTTACCGTCCGGCGGACTTTGCACCCCCGAAGGTTTTCATCGGAAAGGAGCAAAGTCACGATGTACAAATTCAAAAACCCCTTCGCCGGGATGCGCGATTTCGCCATCCTCTGGTCTACGCAGACCCTTTCGGCGCTCGGCAGCGCCATGACCAGCTTTGCGCTGGTGCTCTGGGCTTACCGGCAGTCCGGTTCCGCCATGGTTACGGCGCTTTTGTCCGTGTGTTCCTACGCCCCCTATGTGGCGGCGAGCATCTTCGCCGGAGCGCTGTGCGACCGCTGGGACAAAAAGCGCGCCATGCTTTTCTGCGACCTGTTTGCGGCGCTGACCACGCTGGCCGTGCTGTTGCTTTCCTCTGCCGGGCGGCTGCAAATATCCCATCTTTATATCCTGAACGCCTTGAACGGCCTGATGAATACGCTGCAAAAGCCCGCCGCCGATGTGGCGGTGAGCCTGCTTGTGCCCCGCGAGCGCTATCAGCGCGCCGCCGGTATGCAGGCGCTGGGCAATGCCCTGAGCACGGTGCTTGCGCCCGTGCTCGGTTCCATGCTGTTTGCCTTTGCCGGGCTGGAAGCGGTGATTTTCTTTGATTTGGGCACCTGCTTTGTGGCGCTTGTGGCCCTGGGCTGTTTTGTGCACGTCCCCGCGCAGAAAGCGATACAAGGGGGCGAATCGCCCCTGACGGCGGCGCGCGCCGGGCTGCGCTTTTTGCGCCGGGAAAAGGGCGTATTGCATCTGATTCTCTTTTTGGCCGCCATCAACCTGATCGCCTCCATGTATAACGCGGCTCTGCCGGCCATGGCGCTTGCGCGTCCTGGCGGCGGCGAGACGGCGCTGGGCTGGGTGAACGCCTGTACCGGCGCGGCCACGCTGCTGGGCGGGATGTTTGTCTCCCTGCGCGGCGCGCCCCGCAGCCGCGTGCGCGTCATCCAAAACGCCCTTTTGTTTTCCATGAGCACGGAAAACCTTCTGCTGGCGCTCGGCCGCACGCCGCTTGTGTGGTGCCTCGGCGCGGTGCTGGGTTGGCTGTGCATTCCGGCCATGAACGCCAACATGGACGCGCTTTTGCGCCTGCGCATACCGCTTTCCATGCAGGGGCGCGTCTACGCGGCGCGCAACTCGCTGCAGTTTTTCACCATTCCCGTGGGCTATCTGCTGGGCGGCTGGCTGGTGGACGATGTGTGCGCGCCGCTGATGGCTGCGCAGCCCCCGCAAAGCCCGCTTGCGCGTCTGCTGGGTACGGGCGGAGGCGCGGGCGCGGCGCTGCTGTTTTTCGGCATCGCTTTTGCGGGCGTGATTGTGTGTCTCATTTTTCGCGCCGACAGGCACATCTGGGCGCTGGAAGACTGGCATAAGACGCGTCTCTGACCGTCCGCCGGCAGGATACAAAGCGACAAAGCGCCGCCCCGGTACGCAAACGGGGCGGCGCGCCTTTGCGATAACAAGCGGCGCCGGGGCAATCCCCATGCGCCGCGCTTGTCAAAAAGGCTACAACCAGAGCATGCTTGAAGATTCCTTGCAATTCCGGCGTCTTTTGCGCCATGATGGCGCTGAAATTCTTGACGTAGCGCCGCGAAGCCTGCGAATTTTTCGCTGAAACAGGAAAGCCCCTCGCAATTGCGGATGTTTCCCTTTTCAAATACACTCCGGGATTGGAACGCGGCCATCTGGCGCGCACGGGCGTTTTCCCGCCACCGGGCGAATCAACGCCGCGGCGCGCCCCTTTCTTCGCTTTGTTTCCTATATGGATTCCGTAAATCCCTATCGGTTCGGCCCGCGCGGCGCGCCCGGAAACCGGCGAACGGTTATCGTTTGCAGGGTTTTGCTTAAGACAGCGCCCATTGCGCAAATTGGCCGGCGGCCGCGGCCCTTTTTATAAGACATTTCCAGACCGCGGCCTTCGGCGCAGTATCCTCGTTGCCATCGCGCAAACCAATGTGGAAAACGGCCGGCACAGGCCTTGGCAGGGAATTTTTCCGGATCCCCGCAGCGGGCAACGCGCATCTGCAAACCCCGTTATCCCGCCGGGCGGGAGGGCTACAATACCTTTTCAATGAGCAGCATGTAAAGCGGGATCATCAAGAGCGACAAAACCGTGGTCAGCGCCGTGGCGCCGGCGGCGTATTCCTCGTCCGATCCGGTCGTGGCGGCCACCAGGGCGGTTTGCGTCATCACGGGCATACCGGCCTGCACCAGCAGCACGTCGCGCGGCAGATCCGGCACCCGCGCTATGAGCGCGCAAGCCAGCATCAACCCGGGGCAGACGATGAACCGGCCCACGCAGGCGGCCAGATAGCCCTTTTCCCAGCGGAAACTGCGGCGGCGCACCATGCGCGCCATCACCGCGCCGATGAACAGAAGCGAAAGCGGCGTGACCAAGTTGCCCAGATACCCGCAGGTGTCCATGAGAAACTGCGGCGGCGAAAAGCGCAGAAACACCAGCGCCACACAGGCCAGGAATACAATCAGCGGCGCGGGCGGCAGGCGGCGCTTGCCGGAGGGCGTGGCGCCGCCCCACTTGCGCATCAGCGGAAATCCTACGCCCCAGAACAGAGACGTGTTGGCAATATAATATAAAAGCGTATAGGGCGTGGCTTCCTCGCCGAACAACGCCCGCGAAACCGGCACGCCGATAAACACGCTGTTGGAAAAGGCGAACATCACCACAAACGGCCCCAGCCGCTCCCCGGGCAGTTTGAGCAGTTTTCCCAGCGGCAGGGCGATGACCAGCGTCAAAATCACCGATACAAACGCCGCCAGCAACGCCGGCGCGTTTTCCGCCAGCGATTCGGGCGTATACTGGCCCAGGATATTGTTGAAAATCATACATGGCAAGGCGACTTTGATCACCAGCGTGGAAAGCAGCGGCAAATGGTCGTCGCGCAACCAGCCGGCCAGATAGATCGCCGCGCCCGTCAGCGCCAGCAGCAATATACAGGCTACGGCGGTGAAGGCGTTTTGCATAGCGCCCATAATTCAGTCCTCCCCATAAAGCGTAAGCGCGCGGTTGACGGCGGCGAGCACGCCGCGGATGGAGGCGATGGACACGTTGGAATGGATGCCCACGCCGAACACGCTGTGGCCCTTGTACTCCAGTTCGATATAGGCGCAGGCTTTGGCGTCTGAACCGGAGGAAATGGCGTGTTCATGGTAGCTGACGAAGCGGAAGCCCTCGATATGCGCCGCGCGCATGGCGGAAAAGAAGGCGTCGATGGGGCCGTTGCCCTCGCCTGTCAGGCTGTGTTCCTCGTCATGGTAGCGGATTACGCCGGTGAACTGCACCTGCGAATGTCCCTCGCCGCCCACTTCGGTAATGGTATGGCGAACGAGCGCGTAGGGCTTGTTCACAGACACGAATTCGCGCAGGAACAGGTGCAAAAGCCGTTCCGGAGGCAATTCTGCGCCATAGGCCACGGCCTCCTGTTTTACCAGCGCGCCCAACTCCGGATGCATGGCCTTGGGCAGGTTGTAGCCAAAGCGCGTCTGGAGCACATAGGCCGCGCCGCCCTTGCCGCTTTGGGAGTTGATGCGGATAATCGGCTCGTAACTGCGCCCGATGTCCTTGGGGTCGATGACGAGGTAGGGGACCTGCCAGGGCTGGTTGGGGTGTTCGGCGCGGTAGGCAAAGCCCTTGCGGATGGCGTCCTGATGCGAGCCGGAAAAGGCCGTGAACACCAGGTCGCCCGCGTAGGGAGAGCGTTCGGGCACGCGCATGCGCGTGCAGCGCTCGTACACCTGGCGAATGCGCATCAGGTGTTTGAAGTTCAGCCCCGGGCGGATGCCCAGCGCCGCCATGTTCAGCCCCAGCGTTACAAGGTCCACATTGCCCGTGCGCTCGCCGTTGCCAAACAGCGTGCCCTCCACGCGCTCCGCGCCCGCCAGCAGGGAAAGTTCAGCCTCGGCGATGCCCGTGCCCCGGTCGTTATGCGGATGCACCGAGAGGATGACGCGATCGCGCCCCGGCAAAAAGCGATGCACGTATTCGATGCGGTCGGCAAATTCATTGGGCGTGGACTTTTGCACGGTGGAGGGCAAATTGAGAATCAGTTTTTTCTCCGGCGTGGCCCCGAAATGCTCCACCACCGAGGTGAGCACCACCATCGCCAGGCGCGGCTCGCTTTCGGAAAAGCACTCCGGCGAGTACTCGAAGGTGATGCCCTCGCCGCCGTCCTCGCGCATTTCCGCCAGCATGCGCAGAAGTTCGATTTCGCGCACGGCAATGTCCACAATGCCCTTGCGCGTGGTTTTGTACACCGCCTTTTGAAACATTGGGGAAATATTGGTATACAGATGGACGATGACGTGTTTTGCGCCCTCGATGGCCTCGTACGTTTTGCGGATCAGATGCTCGCGCGCCTGGGTGAGCACCTGGATGGTCACGTCGTCGGGAATCAAATCCTGCTCTATCAGCGTGCGCACGCAGTCAAACTCCGTCTGCGAAGCCGAGGGGAACCCTACCTCGATTTCCTTGAAGCCCATGCGCACCAGCATTTTGAACATTTCGATTTTCTCTTCGACGTTCATCGGCTCAATCAGCGCCTGGTTGCCGTCGCGCAGGTCTACCGAGCACCAGATGGGCGGCTTTTCCAGCCGCCGCGAGGGCCATTGGCGGTCGGGCAGCGTCATCGGTATGCAGGGCGCGTATTTTTTCATGTTGAACCTCCAAGCCGTTTTCGTCAAAAAAAGCCTCCGCCCCGCGTTGGGGCGAAGGCGGAAATGCTTCGCGGTACCACCCAATTTCGCCGGAAAACCCGGCAATCTCAGCGCCCGATAACGGGGGCGGCCGTTTTGAACTCATCGCTCAAAAGGCTCCGGGGCGAGCTATCCACGCCGCGCCGCGCCGCCGGTTTGCAGCTACCCCGGCTCTCTGTGTGCGAAAACGGGCGTCTTTTTCCCTTCATTGCCATGCGTGTTCATTATAACAGATGCGCACGGCCGTGTCAATCTTCGAACGCGCCGGCCGTTTGCCATTTTAACACCGCGCGCCCCAAAAGCGCATTGTGTTTCCCGCCAAGATGTGCTATGATTTTATGGGGGATTGCCGCGAAAGGAGAAACATCATGGCGTTTCTCAGTTTTGACCGGGGCGCGGCCATGTACGACGCCACGCCCATTGAAAATATGTTTTTGCTGGAATACCTGCCTTCGGCGCAGGACGATTGCCTGCGCGTATATTTATACGCGCGCATGGCGTGCGCCCATCCGGAGTTGGGGGGCGGCGTGGCCGACATCGCCCGAGCCCTGCGCCTGAGCGAAGAAGCCGTGGAGGACGCCCTGCGCTTCTGGGAGCGCGAAGGCCTGGTCAAGCGCCTGAGCGACCGGCCGCCCACATATGCGCTTTCGCCCATGCGCGCCGGCGGCCGGGGCACGGATATGGACCAGCAATACTATCAGTTCCGCGATTTCAACGCCTCCCTGCAGCGGCTGTTCGGCGAAGTGATTCTTCACGGCGAGGTGGAAATCGCGCAGGAGTGGGTGACGGTGTTTGGCTTTTCCACCGACGCGGCCCTGCGCCTGGCGGAATACGGCGTGACCGATTTGCACTATTCGCGCAAAACGCCCCGCGCCACGTTGCGCAAGCTGGATAACCTCGCCCATGAATGGAGCGAGCGCGGCGCGCGCACCCTGGAGGATGTGGAGCGCCTGATCGCCGAAAAAAACGGCGAGAAGGCCGCCGCCGAGGCCGTGCTCAAGCGCTTCGGCATGCGCCGCCGCCCCACGGAGGACGAACAGGCGCTGGCGCACAAATGGCTCGCCTGGGGCTTTTCCGTGGAAGAAATCTCCGCCGCCTGCGCGGCCACTACCAAGGCGCAAAACCCGTCGTTTGATTATCTGGACCGGGTGCTGGAAGGCCGCCGCGTCGAGGCGGACAGGCACTTTGAGGCCCTTAAGGCCGTGCTGCGCGAATTGGGCGCCGCCGCCCGGCCCACGCCGGAAACGCTCAAGCGCTACGCCGGTTTTCTGGAAACGGGCTTTGAGCCGCGCACAATTGAAATCGCCGCCGCCGGCCTCAACGCCATAAACCGCCACCGCTTCGAGGATTTGGAAGAACTGCTTTCGCGATGGGGGAAGAAAGGCCTGCGGCGCGCCGACGCCGTCGAAGCCCATATGCAGCGCCAGCGCGCCCTGCGGGAGGAACTGGCGGGGCTTTTGCGCCTGGCCGGCTCCGACTACGCGCCCAGCCTGGCCGACGCCGCCCGCTACGAAGGCTGGAAGAGCCGCTTCTCCGAGGAAATGCTGCGCCTGGCGGCGGAAACTTCGCGCGGCAAGGGCCGCGTGGTCGCTGCAATGGACAGCCTGCTCGCCGCCTGGGAACAGGAGGGCGTGACAACCCCCGAACAGGCGCGCGCGCGCGCCAAAAGCGGCGCGGGCGGCAGGACCTTTGACAATCCTGCCCTGCATTACGCGCAGCGGCAGGCGCCGCAGGATGTGGACGATTTGTTTGTGGACGTCGTTAAGGAATACGGAGGGGCGGAGAAATGACCCGGACGGAACGCATTCGGGAACTGCTGGACGAATACGCGCGCCAGCGGCGGCAAAACGAGGCCGATCAGCGCCGGCGCGAACAGGACGCCTTTGCGCGCGATCCGCAAATTGAGGCCCTGCGCGCGCAGAGCATCTCCCTGGCCCTGGAATCCATGCGCGCGGCCATGGGGGAGGCGGACGAAAACAAGCGCCGCGACATCGCCGCAGACATGCGCAAACGCGGCCTGTACATCAACGGCGAAATTCGCCGCCGCCTGCGGACCCTGGGGCTGCCGGAGGATTACCTGGAAGAGCGGTACCGCTGCCCTGCCTGCCGGGACACGGGCTACGTGGGCGACGCCCCGGCCCGTTTCTGCGCCTGCTTTGAAAAGCGCCTGGCGGCGATGGGCGCGGAGCGCGGCCCCGACGGGCAGACCTTCGAAACCTTCCGCGAAACCATTGCCCCCGAGGAAGACGGCCAGCGCGACCAGCTTGCCGGCGCGCGCAAAATGCTGGAGGCCTTTGCCGACGCTTTCCCCGATACGCCTTATCAGATGATCGTGCTCATGGGCGCGGGCGGGTTGGGCAAGAGCTTTTTGCTCAACTGCGTTTACGAGCGCGTTACCCGGCGCGAGTTTGCCGCCCTGCGCGTGACGGCCTTTCGCATGTTCGAGGCCATGCGCAAGCGCCACATCAGCGCTGAGGCGGACGCGGACGAGTTTTCCGCCATGCTGGAAACGCCGCTTTTGCTCATAGACGATCTGGGCACCGAGCCGATGATGCGCAATATTACGGTGGAATACCTGTTCATGCTCGTCAACGAACGCGTCGAATCCGGCAAAAAGACGTTCATTACCACCAACCTCACCTATGAGCAGCTTCAGGAGCGTTATGGGGAGCGGATTACCTCGCGCCTGTTCGACAGATCGCGCGGCAGGGCCATCAATCTCAAGGGGAGGGATTTAAGACTGTATGGAATCCGTTAAGCAGGACGTCCTGGCCGCGCTGCAAGGGCTGGGCATCGCCTACGACCTGTTCGAGCACGCGCCCGTACACACGATGGAAGACTGCAAGGCCGCGGAAGCGGCGTTGGGCGGCGTAATGCCCAAAAACCTGTTCCTCACCCCGCGCAACCATGCCGCGCACTATCTGCTGGTGGCCCGGCCGGAAGCGCCGTTTCGCACGGCGCTGGTTTCGCGGCAACTGGGCGCTTCGCGGCTGAGCTTTGCCACGGCGGAGGAACTGATGGATATGCTGCGCACGCTGCCGGGGGCGATCAGCCCCATGGGCCTTGTCTTCGACCGGGAGCAGAAGGTGCGCCTGGCCGTAGACCGCACGCTGCGCAAGGAGCCGCGGCTGTTGTTCCATCCCTGCGTCAATACCGCCACGCTGGCGATGTCCGGGCGGGATTTCTTCGAAACGTTCCTGCCCGCGCTGGGGCGCGAACCCGTCTTTGTGGACATGCAGGGGGAGGAAAAGCATGAAATTTGAATGGCGGCGCGATTTGCGCAGGCTTTTGCTGGTCATTGCCGGTTCGGTGCTCATTGCAATCAACCTGAAGGTGTTCGTGCGCCCGGCGGGCCTGTACCCCGGCGGTATGAACGGCCTTTCGCTGCTGCTGCAGACGGTGTTTTCCACCTTCCTGCACATCGAAATTCCCTTTACAGCGTTCAATGTGGTTCTCAACGCCGTGCCGGTCTACATCGGCCTGCGCTTTCTGGGGCGCAAGTTTACGCTTTTGTCCATCGTCACCATCGTGCTTTCCAGCGTGCTGACCGATCTTCTGCCCGACCTTGGCCTCACAGACGATCCTCTGCTCAACTGCGTCTTTGGCGGTATACTTTACGCCTTTGCCAGCAGCCTTTGCCTGCGCGCTTCCGCGACCACCGGCGGCACGGACTTCATCGCCATGTTTATGGCGCAGAAATACGAACGCGACGCCTTCGGCACAATTTTCGTCTGCAACGCGGTAATGCTGGCCGTTGCCGGTCTGCTTTTCGGCTGGGACAAAGCGCTGTATTCCATCATTTATCAGTTCGCTGTCACACAGGCGCTGCATGTGTTTTACAAGGGCTACCAGAAGCACACGCTGTTTATCATTACCGAAAAGCCGGCCGAAGTCTATGAACGCATACGCATTTCCACGCATCACGGCGCCACGCTGTTTCACGGCACCGGCCTGTACAAAAAAGAAGAGCGCAGCATGGTCTATTCCGTGGTTTCCTCCGACGAACTGCGCCATGTTCTGGCCGAAGTGCGCCGCGTGGACGACCATGCCTTTGTCAACATTCTCAAAACCGACCAATTCACCGGCCGCTTCTACCATCGTCCAACAGACTAGGTCGATGGTATCGACAACCGGAGCTGCCGCGAGGGAGCGGCGGCCCCCAGCCCCGGCGAGAATGGGGCAGGGGGCATTCGTTGCAGGGAAACGGTATCTGTGCGGCAGCCAAAGGGATTCTCAAGGGGCGAGGGGAAATTGCAATTTTAAGCGCAACAGAGCCTGCAAATGCAAAAATGCCCTGATAAAAAAATCAGAGGCAATTTTCGTCTCCTGCGTCAGCTGCAGTTGCAGTATGCGGTCACTTGCGCCTGCGT
>CAJFUU010000300.1 GCA_904420265.1 uncultured Clostridia bacterium | reverse complement strand
GGCGGCGATGTACTTGGCCGAGTTGTCCGGGTGGTAGTTGGCCTCGGCAAAGTCGATGATGTTGTCCCGCTGCCAGCCGTAGTTGAATTCCTTGCCCACGCCGGCAAAGGGAGCGCCGTCAGACATGGCGATGATGACGTCGTTTTCCATGACCTGAAAGCGGCTTTCATGAATCTGCTTGCCGCCCACTTCGCGCGTGGACACGGGGTAATTGTAACGCTCGCCGTTGCGCAAAACGATTACGGCGGGGTTGTCGAACTGAATCAGCTCTGCGATGCGGTTTTCCACAATGCGGATCACCGTAAACGTGGAATAGGCCACGCCGCGCACCTTGCACACCGGCAACGTGCTGGCAATGGTGTCAATGCACTCCTCAATAGGCATGCCGCCGGCCAGCATCGTGGAGATGATTTTGGAAGTGAGCGTGGAAAGTATGTTGGCCTTCACGCCGCTGCCCAGGCCGTCGGCAAGCACAAGGATGCTTTCGTTTTCCTTGTCGACGATCTCCACGCGGTCGCCGCAGAGCTGCTCGCCGACATGGTTCAGCGAGATATAACCGGTTTCCGTGCAGAGATTATACGTCATGGCTTATCGCGTCCTTTAGCTTTGTCAGGGCGATCTTGGTTTCTGCGGTGGTTTCGCCCAGCAGCGAGGCGATCTCCTGCACCACGCGCATCTGCTTTTCAATCACCTGGTCGGTCAGTTCCACGGTGTTCTTTTTCAGGTCGTCCTGCTGCTTGCGCTCCTGTTCGCGATCGGTCACGTCGCGCATAATGCTGATGAGGATTTTGTACTGGCGGTCGTAAATAACCGTTTCGTCCACATACAGCTTATATTCCGGCACGTAATGGCACTTGCCGCTGAAGCCGTGGCCGTCGAGCACAGCCTTGAGGTAATCGGACGGGTCCAACAGCCGCACCACCGGCGCGCCCACAATGTCGCCCGCGCAGGAAAGCTTGAACAGCCGCACCGCCGCCTGGTTGATCTGCTTGACCACCAGGTCCTCGTCCATAACCAGTATGGCGTTGGGCGTGTTCTGGATAATCTTGTCGGAGAAGGACTCCGCCTTTTCCTTGAGGTACGGCAGGCACATTTCAATTTCCGCCTTGCCCTGGCAGACGGCGATGGCCTTGTCCATACAGGTGGGATAGCCGCAACAACCGCAGTTGAACATCTTGTCCGGCGTGGTCTTGCCCATGCGGGTAAGCACCTGCTGGATGGCTTCGTTGCCGGGCATGACGCGCTTGAGACCGCCGGGCGCGTAGCGCGTGCTCAAATCGTTGGGGGCTTCCACCGCAAACAGCCCGTCGCCGGCGTAGTTTTCTACCTTGGTTGCGCCGAGCATGCGCTTTTTCTTGTGCTCGCGCATGACGGGGCCGTTGATGCAGCTGCCCTCGCAGGCGGACATTTCGATGAAGACGTGTTCAGAGGCGTCCTCGCGCAGTTCGTCCAGCACGTTGCGAACGTTGAGCATGCCGTCCACGGCGATGCGCGTGCACTGAATTTCCTTGTCCAGCGTGCTGAGTATGCCGCCGGTGGTGGGGTAGCGGCGGGAAGCGGGTTTGTTATCTGCCTCGTGCTGATGGCGCACTGGGGCCACGCCCTCTTCGGCCATCCAGGCGGTCAATTCCTCAAAGGTGAGGCAGGCGTCCACGCAGGCAGCCTCGTCCGCCTCGCGCTTTTTGGCGATGCAGGGGCCGATGAATACGGTAAAGGCGTCCTTGTCGCGCTTTTTGAGCACGTCGCAATGGGCGATCATCGGCGTTTTTACCGGCAGCAGATGGGAAAGAAGGTCGGGGTAGTATTTCTGGATCAGCGAGTTGACCGCCGGGCAGCAACTGGAGATCATCACGCCGGAATCCTTGCGCATGAACGGCTCGTAGGCTCGGGAGACCAATTCTGCGCCCACTGCCGTTTCCTCAGCATCGGCAAAGCCGAGTTTTTTGAGGGTATCGCGCATATCTTCGATGGTATCGACCTCCATGGCCACCGGAAACGACGGCGCCACGCTGGCCACTACGCGCCTGCCCGTGCGGATGGCGTCGCGCACGGTGGGAACGTCTTCGCGGATGCGCTTGGCGTTTTGCGGGCAAACCACGTAGCAGTTGCCGCACAAAACGCATTCATCGGCAATGATGTTGGCCTGACTGTTGGCAAAGCCGATGGCCTTGACCGGGCAGGCGCGAATGCAGGCGTAGCAGTCCTTGCAACGCGCCTCGTTGAGTTTGAGGTATTCGTTGTTCATGAAGGATGACCGCCTTTCGGTAGGTGGTGTCTCAAAGCGTCGCCGGCGCGCGCAGGCGTCCCGCCGACCAGGGCTGGCCGGACAAAGGCGTCACAGCGCGGGCGGCGGCGCGTCTGCAGGGCGGGCAGGGGCGCGGCTGTTTTCCGCAAGGGCCGGAAAGCCTCCGCGCCACAATCGGGGCCAAGGGAAGCCCCGCCCATCGCGGCAAGCGGCGCATGCGCGCCATCAGACTTTGGGAAGAACTTCCTTTTCGAAAAAGGTCTGCACATCCTCGGGCTTGAGGGAGAATTTCTGATCGTCCACCGTCAGGCAGACGCCATTTTGACAGTCGCCCATGCAAAAGCGGCCGCCCATTTCGACCTTGTCCTCAAGGCCGTGCTCCTTCACCAGCGCCTGCAGGCCCTCGACAATCTGGCGCGAGCCCTTCAAATGGCAGGAACTTCCGATGCAGATGGTGATTTTCATGTGCTTTCCTCCTAATATACTTTCGCCTCCGGCAACCGGCCGGAATCCTACAGTTTCTACAGCATAATTATAGCACAGGAACACTACAAACCGCAAGATAAAATGCAACATGTGGCTATACGGGAAATGATATGGAAGCTCGCGAACGCACCCGCTTTGCACAGCAGGGATTCTTCCGCGCCGCCCTTATACAGACGCCCGCCGGCGCGGCGCGCGACCGCGTTTCGCCTTCCCGGGGAACCCCCGCCCGCGCAGGGCCGTATATATGCATATATGCGTTGTCCCTCTTTTGCGCTGGTTGCGCCTCCGCGCCCGCACAGGCCTGGAAGCCTTCGCGCCCTGCCATGCCTTCCAGCAATATCGCGCAAAAGTTCATGCGAAACTGTGCTTGCCCCACGCCAGGCGGCTTGCTCCCGGCTATGTCCGCTCCGCCCAGCGAAAGTTTTCACCTCCCGCGGCGAGATGGAAATGGTATTTGGCAATGCCAAGGTTGAGCCGCGCATACGACCCGCCGGTGGGCTGCGCCAGCACGCGGCTTTCCGGCAAAAGCGTAAAGAGGAACCGCTGCTGGTTGAGCGCCGTGGGCGCGAGCAATGCCGCTTCCACGCCGCGCCGGAACCAGGCCGGGGCCTCGCCCTCCCAGCGGCACACCGCGTCAAAAGCGCGCGACTTGTGCGGCTTTCCCTGCGTAGCGCCATAGCCCACGGCAATCACGCAGACAAGTTTCTCCCCCGTCTCTACACTGGCTTTGCACTTGCTGCGGCTGTAACTGGCCGCCACCCAGCAGGTATTCAGCCCCAGCGCCTGCGCAGTCAAAACCAGGCGCTCGCCATACCAGCCCAGGCGTTCCTCCAGGGCGCTTCCCTCCGGGCCGACAAGCGCGAAATAGTTGCGCACGCGGGCAAAGTGCTTCAGGCGCGCGGGCAAGCCGCCAAAAGTCTCCGGTTCGCCGGCAATCAGCTGTATGTTCAGGCCGCCCTCGCGGTTGCAGGCCACGATTTCCACGCGCAAACTTTCCAACGCGCGATCTTCTATGGGCCTGTCCAAATACTGGCGCACCGAATGGCGTTCGCGCATGGCGCGCAGCATATCCATTGTTTTGCACTCCTTTCAGGCGGCCGGGCGCGACGCAAGCCCCGTCTCGCCTGCGAAACGGGGTCAGGCTGCCGCAAAGTCAACAGGCTGCCAGCGTGACGAAAAAGCCTGCAAGATAAGGGAACAAACCCACAGACATGGGAGCTTGCAGAAACACAAGCGACTGCGGGCCGCAAGCGCAGCCGGCGGGGCAGCTTCCGTTGCAGAAAGCATAAATCGCTTCTGATTCCGGTCTTATCAGAGCAATTTCTGCGTTTTCAGGCTTTACCGGCGCTCAAACCCCGTCTCGCATGCGAAACGGGGTTTGCAAACCGCTGGAAATCAGCCTTCCGGCTCGCTTTTCTTGGTTCTGGTGCGGCGAGCGGGCTTTTTCTCCGCCTCGCTCTCCTCGGCCTTGGGCTTGGCCGCGCGGCGCCGGGCGGGTTTCTTTTCCGGCTCCTCCGCGGAAGTTTCTTCAGCCTTGGCTGCCTTTTTGCGGGTTGCGGGTTTCTTTTCCGCCGCATCCTCGGCCGGGGCGTTTTTTTTGCGGGCCGCGGGCTTTTTCTCCGCGCCGTCCTCGGCCTTGGCGGCCTTCTTGCGGGCGGGTTTATCGGGCTTGGGGGCGATCAGTTCTTCGTAGAGCGCCAGATACTTCTTCGCCGATTCGTCCCATCCGTAGCTTCCGCGCATGGCGCGGCGGGCCAGCATATCCCACACGTCCTTCTTTTCCCGGTAGATGCTCACCGCGCGCTCAATAACGTGCAGCATGTCGTGGGCGTTGTAATTCAGGAACGTGAAGCCGTTGCCCTCGCCGGTGTATTCGTTGTAGGACAGCACCGTATCGCGCAAACCGCCGGTTTCGCGGGCGATGGGCAACGCGCCGTAGCGCAGGGAAATAAGCTGCGAAAGGCCGCAGGGTTCAAACATGGAGGGCATCAGGTACATATCCGCGCCTGCATAGATGCGGTGGGAAAGTTCCGGATTCATCTGGAAAGTGGCGGAAAGCTGACCCGCATACTTCCACTGAGCCCAGTTGAACAAATCCTCGTACTTGCTTTCGCCCATGCCCAGCACCACCATCTGCGCGCCGGTGGACATGATTTCGGAAAGCACGCGCTCGACCAGATCCAGCCCCTTTTGGGCGTTGAGGCGCGTGACCATGGCGATCAGCGGCGCTTCGGCGTCCTC
>CAJFUU010000299.1 GCA_904420265.1 uncultured Clostridia bacterium | reverse complement strand
GTCGGCCACGGCGGCGCGGGCGATGGAAATAAGCTGCCGCTGGCCCTGGGAAAGCCCGCTGCCGTCGCCCTCCAGCATGGTGTCGTAGCCCTTGGGCAGACGGGAGATGAAGCTGTGGGCGTTGGCCAGCTTGGCGGCGGCAATGCACTCCTCGTCGGTGGCGTCCAGCTTGCCGTAGCGGATGTTGTCCATCACGGTGCCGGTAAAGAGGTTGACATCCTGCAGCACAATGCCAAGCGAGTGGCGCAAATCCGCTTTTTTAATCTTGTTGATGTTGATGCCATCGTAGCGGATTTTGCCGTCCTTGATGTCGTAGAAGCGGTTGATGAGGTTGGTAATGGTGGTTTTGCCCGCGCCGGTCGCACCCACAAAGGCCACCTTCTGGCCGGGTTCGGCGTAGAGGGTAATATCGTGCAGCACTTCCTTGTCCTGCTCGTAGGCAAAGTCCACGTTGAACATGCGCACTTCGCCCTGCAGCGGCGTGGTGGTAGTGGTGCCGTCGTGATGCGGATGCACCCATATCCAGCCGTCGCCCTCCACCTTTTGCAGGGTGACGTAACCTTCGTCGGACTCGCTGGGTTCATCCATAAGCTGGAAGATACGGCCTGCGCCCGCCAGGGCCATAACCACGCTGTTGAGCTGCTGGGACACCTGGTTGATGGGCTGGGTGAAGCTGCGCGAAAGCTGCATAAACGAGGCGATGGTACCCAGCGTCAAAACGCCGGTGCCGGTGATGCTCACGTTGGTCACGCCCGCGATGGCCAGGGAGCCGCCGATGAGCGCCATCATTACGTAAAGCAGGTTGCTCAGGCTGACCATGACCGGCATGAGCATATTGCCGTAGCCGTTGGCGCGCGAGGCGTTGTGGCACAATTCTTCGTTGCGCTTGTCAAAGTCCTTTTCCACGGCCTCCTCGTGGCAAAACACCTTTACGACCTTCTGGCCATTGATCATTTCTTCGATATAGCCGTTCAAATCGCCCAGGGATTTCTGCTGGCGCACGAAGTATTTGCCGCTGCGCCCGGCGATTTTGCGGGAAACCACCAGCATCAGGCACACGTACAAAATGGCGAACGCCGTCAGGTACAGACTCAGCGAGAGCATGCTCACCAGCACTGTGATGATCGTCACCGCCGCGGACACCACCTGCGGCAGCGACTGGGAAATCATCTGGCGCAGTGTATCGGTATCGTTGGTGTAATAGCTCATTACGTCGCCGTGGGTGTGGGTGTCGAAATAGCGCAGGGGCAGCGTCTGCATGTGGCTGAACATGTCGTCGCGGATGTCCTTCAGGGTGGACTGGGCGACGGTGGCCATCAGGCGGTTATAAAACAGCGAGGAGACGATGCCCACCAGGTAGATGCAGGCCATGGTGGCAATGGCCTTGAGAAGGCCCGTGAATACCGGCGCGGCTTCCAGAAGCAGCGGAGCGATATAGTCGTCGATCAAGCGCTGCAAAAACAGCGAAGAGGCCACGTTGGCGATGGAACTTAAAGCAATGCAGAGCAGAACCGCCGCCATCATGCCCTTGCGGCGCATGATGTAACCTACCAGACGCTTAAGGGCGCCGCGGTCCATGGTTTTCAGGCTCAAGCCGGCCTGCGGGCGATGCATTCCTCGCTGGTTCATGCCTGCTCGCCTCCTTTCGCAGCCTTGTCTTTCTTGCCGTCTTTGTCCTTTTTATCCTTCTTGTCCTTCTTGGGTTCCTTGTCCTTTTTGTCCTTCTTGTCCTTTTTGCCGTCCGCCTTCCGGGGCTGCACGGCCGCCAGGGCGTCCTGCGCCTCCTGGGCGTTCTGCGCGTCGGCGCGATCCAGCTCGCTCTGGGCGGCGGCGCTGTTTTGCGACTGGTACACCTCGCGGTAGATGGCGCACTTGCGAATCAAATCCTCGTGCTTGCCCACGGCCACGATTTCGCCGCCGTCCATGACGATGATCTTGTCCGCGTCCATCAGCGAGGATACGCGCTGGGCAATGATGATCTTGGTCACCTCCGGCCGCTCTTCGGCCAGAGCCTTGCGAATCAGCGCGTCGGTTTGCGTATCGACGGCGCTGGTGGAATCATCCAAAATGAGGATTTTCGGCTTTTTCAGCAGCGCGCGGGCAATGCACAGGCGCTGGCGCTGGCCGCCGGAAACGTTGGTGCCGCCCTGCTCGATGTGGGTATCATACCCATCGGGGAAGGAGCGGATGAAGTCGTCCGCCTGCGCAAGTTTGCAGGCATGCACCATTTCCTCGTCGGTGGCGTCCTTGTCGCCCCAGCGCAGGTTTTCTTTGATGGAACCGGAGAACAGCACGTTTTTCTGCAGCACCATGGCTACGGCGTCGCGCAGCGTTTCAATGTCGTAATCGCGCACGTCCACGCCGCCCACCAGCACGCGGCCCTCGGTGACGTCGTACAGACGGGGAATGAGCTGCACCAGCGTGGATTTGGAAGCGCCCGTACCGCCGAGAATGCCCACCACTTCGCCGGCGTTGATGGTCAAATCGGCGCCACGCAGGCAAAGGCGGTTGGGGTCTCCGGAATAGCTGAAGTTGACGTTTTCAAAGCGGATGGAGCCGTCCTTAACCTCCTTGACGGGGTTTTCTGGGTTCTGGATATCCGGCTTCTCTTCGAGCACCTCAATAATACGCTCCTCGGAAGCGCGGGAGATGGTGAGCATGACGAACACCATGGAAACCATCATCAGGCTCATCAAAATCTGCATGGCGTAGGAAATCAGGCTCATCAATTCGCCGGTGGTCATGCCCACGGAGGGGTTGTTGCCCGAGGCCACAATCATGCGCGCGCCGAACCAGGAAATCAGCAGCATGACGGTATATACGCACAACTGCATCAGCGGCATATTGAACGCCACCGTCTTTTCGGCCTTGGAGAAGTCCTTGTAAATGCTCTCGGAAATATCGCCGAACTTCTTTTCCTCATACTTCTCGCGCACGAAGGACTTGACCACGCGGATGCCGCGCAGGTTTTCCTGCACCACCTGGTTTAAGTGGTCGTAAGTCTTGAACACGCGCTCGAAGATGGGGTGCGCGTGGCGCATGATGACAAACAGGCCCACCGCCAGAAACGGCGTGACGCACAAGAAAATCGCCGCCAGTTCCGGATTGATGGAGAAAGCCATCACCATGGAGAAAATCAGCATGACCGGCGCGCGGAAGAGTATGCGCTTGCGCATCTGGTAGGCCATTTGCACGTTGGTGATGTCGGTGGTCAGGCGCGTCACCAGGCTGGCCGTAGAGAAACGGTCGATGTTGGAAAAGGCGAAGTCCTGCAGGTGATAGTACATATCGTGGCGCAGGTTTTTGGCGTAACCGGCCGAAGCTTCCGCCGCGGTTTTGCCCGCCAGCGCGCCAAAAAACAGCGTCACCACCGTGCAGCCCACCAGAATCAGGCCCATTTTCCATATATAGGACATGTTGCCTTCGTCGATGCCGTAGTCAATCAGGTTGGCCATCAAAAAGGGAATGATGCATTCCATGATTGACTCCAGCGTCACATACACAGGCGCGCGCAGGGAAATGCCTCTGTATTCGCGCACGCTGTTCCTAAGTATTTTCTTTGTTCTTAGCATTCCTGACCTCCATCGTCACTTAATACGTTTTCCAGCACCCGGCGCAAAAGCAGCCGCAGGCAATCGACCTCCTGCGCGCCCATGCCCGCGGTGAGCCGCCGCTCCATTTGCGCGCGGTGTTCCCGCACAGCGCAGATGAACCCCCTGCCTTCCTCGGTGAGATAAACGCTTTTCACCCGCTTATCCGCCGAATCAAAGCCGCAACGCACCAGGCCCTTGGCCTCCAGCCGCTTGAGCAGCCCCACCACCGTGGGATGCGAAACCTGCAACTGCTCTTCGATTTCCTTTTGCGATGGCGGCGCATCCCCCTGCTTGAACAGATAATGCAAAAGCCGCATCTGTGAAAAGGTCATGCCGCATGGCTTGAGTTTGATATTGGCCTGACGGTCCATGTTGTCATGAATACACTTGAGTAAAAAGCCGATGGGCTCAGCCTCGGCAGACATGCACTTCCCTCCCTTACAAAAAGTGTAGCGTGCTACATGTAGCGCGCTACATATTATACGAGCTACCCCGCCCCTGCGTCAATGGGGTTCCTGAAAACTTCACACAGGTTTTGCATTCGTCACACTGTGCAAACGGCAAATTTTTGTCATGCCAAAGGCCCTTTCGGCCAAGCGGCGTAACCCCCGCAAATGCGCGCGGCTTGCCGCGTTTCCCCGGATGCAGGCGGTCTATTTTTCGACATCTTCTGCATGGTTTCGCGTGAAATCGTCTTAAAAATGCCTGTCCCGCCATGCCTTTGGACGTCGTTTGCAGGAATTTGCAAGGCGCGCGCCGAATTCTTTCCCAAAACCTCGTGGAGGGAAATGCAATGAAGCGAATACTCTGTTATGGAGACTCCAACACTTGGGGCTTCAACCCGCATGGCAACGACGAAGTCAGCGGCGCGCACCTGCGTTACGGCGAAGACGTGCGCTGGACGGCGCGCGTGGCGCGTCTGCTTTCCTGCACGGTGCTGGAGGCGGGGCTCAATGGCCGCACAGCCGTGTTCGACGACCCCACCAGCGAAGGGCGAAACGGCCTTGCGCACTTGTGTCCCATCCTGCTGTCCTGCGATCCTGTGGACGCGGTGGTGGTCATGTTGGGCACCAATGATGTCAAAGACATGTTCAGCGCCCCTGCCCTGAACATCTCCGAGGGACTGGAGCGCCTGGTGCGGCACCTGCGCGTACTGTTGAGCGGATCGCTTTCGCACCAGGCAAAAATCCTGCTCATCAGCCCCATCGCGCTCACCGCCGGGGCGGACGGCGCGTACTTCTATGGTTTCTCGGCTGATTCGACGCGCAAAATTTCCGAACTGGCGCCGCTTGTGCAGGCCGTCGCCGCGCGGCAAGGCTGCGCGTATCTGGACGCTTCACGCTATGCCGCGCCCGATCCCATCGACGGCGTGCATCTCGGGCCGGACGGCCACGCCGCTCTCGCCGAGGCCGTCGCAGACGCCCTGCGCTCGCTTCTTTGTCTTTCTCCCAACGCCTGAACGCCATAATTGTGCCGCTGCAACAACGGCGGGCCGCCAAACGGCCCGTCGGTTGCAGTAAAATCCCGTTTCGACGCCATATGCGCGCCAGTTGAAGGAGCGCCGCAACGACACCCTGCGCGATATTGTTCCGCCTCCGCAAGCGCAGTGTCTATGATTCTTCCGCCCGTCGGTTGCGGTGAAATCCCCTTCCGCCGTCATATGCGTGCACTGGTTGAAGAAAGCAGCTACACCGCCCTGTGCAATATGGTTCTGCCTCCGCAAGCGCAGTGTCCAAAATACCTCTGCCCGTCGGTTGCGGCGAAAACACCCCCACCATACGCACATGCGGGTTGGAGGAGCACAGCGGCGCCCTGCTTGATGTGTCTCTGTCTTCCTTGCCCTGCACGCCTCTGTGGCCCATCGGCTGCAAGTTTCTCCCTCGCGCACCCAAACTTGCCGGCGTCTGGAACAATCTTCCCCTCCGCTGACGCGTACTGCGCGGATTTTATGGCTTATGCATAAGCTGGCGTGTCTTTGCGTAAAAGGCGTCTCCCGCTGCGGCGCCGCTGGTCTGGACGCACCCCCAGCGGCATGGGTTCTGCTACTTATGCCCAGCAGTTCGTCGCGGTGGACGCGCGCTCTCCCCAGCGGCATGATTCCACCTGAAGCCGCAATATCCCGTACAAAATCACGTTCCATGTCGCCGCGAACATAAACCGCGCGTTTATATCCACCCGCCATTGGCCTTTTGCATATGCAAGGCATAGCGGCTTGCCTCTATTTGCGGCAGTGGCGGCAATGTCTTCCCGCGCCTGTGCCAGCCGCCACCTGGTGGGCGGCCTTGCGCCGGCGTCTTTCCGCAATCGCGATATGCGTTTTTGTGCTGTGCGCATTTTCACAATGGACAAACGTAGAGAGCATTTCGCTTTCAGGCGCGGTTTGCCAAGGGAACCGAAACCGCACTGCGTCGAACGAAGCCGAAGCATGCCTTCACGCAAAAAGCCCCGTAAATATTCTAACCAGGAATTGTATTATAACAGCACAGAGCGCAGGCAAAACCCGCAAACTCCAAGACGCCTCCATGAAATAGAAAACAATCTTTATTTCCTTGTCTCGCAGGCTTTCTCGTCCCTCCTGCGGTCGATTGACTTTGCCAACGCTCCGTATCGTATTATTCAGCTTTTTGGCGAAGACCGTGGCCGCCTGCGCACGGCCAACAATTCCGGCGGGTTGTTTTTTTGATTGACATAATGCTCGTGGATTACATCCAGCGTTCCAGGCAGCGCTGCCGCCCAGGCAAGCAGGGCCTCGCGCTCGCGAGCTCCCTCCGCGTGGCCGGGATAAATACAAATGGTGAGAATTCCGCCCGGGGCGAGCAACGCCACAGCCTGCGAAACGGCCGCCAACGTCGTCTCCACGCGGGTGGTAACGGCATGTCCGGCTCCTGGCAGCCAACCGAGATTGAACACAATGGCGTCCACGCCCGGCGGCACGAACTCCTCCATGCGCTCGTGCCCGGCGCAAACCAACTCTGCGCGCGCCTGCAATCCCTTTTCCGTCAATCGTGCGCGCGTGCGTTCCACGGCCTCCTTTTGCACATCAAAGCCATAGACGCGGCCCGTTTCGCCCACCAGGGCGCAGAGGCGTTCGGCGTCATAACCGTTGCCCAGGGTGGCGTCCACGGCGGTAGCCCCGGGATAGAGCGCGTCCACTATATAGCGCTCTGCCCAGCGCCGGGCGCTGCCAAAATCGGTAGACATGGGTTCCTCCTGTGCGTATTGTCTGTGATGCTCGCCAGGCAACAGGCCCGCAGCGATTTGTGCGCCTGGCAGGTATTTTCATGCTTGCGCATCCCGGCGCTCACTTGCCTGTGCCGCTTAAGTATGGCGACCGGAAACATCAGCGCCACGACCGCGACAATGGCGATGTCCCAGGCGGCGACGCCCGGTTTTCTGCCGCGAAAAAGGCGTTTTTTGCCGCTCACCTCCGGCGTTGTTGCGGCAGGTGGCGCAGGACGAACAACGGTCGTCGCGGTCGGCGCAAAGCGGTCGGAAAACGTGTGCCGGGCATATACGCGGCCCGTTTCCCATGTGTATTGCGTGTAGGTGGAAGATTGCCCGAAAAGCCGGTTGCCACGCGGCGGCTTGCCGCGCTGCCCCAGCAGGATTTCCAACCTTTCCTGAAATACGAAAAACACCCGCTCCATCGCTTCCTGCGGTTCCAACGCTGCGAAGACAGCGCCCGCAAATGCCCCATTCTCAAAGCCCCGGCAGACCCGACACAGGATGGACGCGCCCGGCATCTTCGAGCGCACGAAGAAGCCGTCCTCCTGCTGCGGCTCTGTCTCCGCGGGGACGCCATGTTCTGCCGGCAGCGCTTCCACCTCAAGACGCGGGCGTCCATAGGGAATGAACGTTTGCTGCATAATTCCATCCAGCAGATTCCGCACGCTGCCCCCTCGTTTTCATCATAGCATGGCCGGAAGGTTCTGTCAACGACGGCGGGGAACGCATTTTCCAGGGCGTGCGCGGCGCGCGCCGTCGACGCAAATCGCGCCACGCCCGGCTTTGCGCGGGATGCGAAAGGCGCGCCCCTTGGAAGGACGCGCCTCTTTTTCTGCTCCCGTTATGTCACAACGCCGATGATGACGACCGCCACAATCAGCACAACGGTTACCCCGATGATAATGTCCATCGTCTTGACCGTCACTTTGCCCTTCAGGCGGCCGTAGGTGCGATCGCGCCAAGGCTTACGCTCGCTCGGGCCCTTGCCTTGAAAGGCCTTTTCGTTCTGGCTCGCCGCCTCTTCCATTTTCAGATAGGCGTCGCGGTTGGGATCATTCCACTTCATCTTACTTCTTCACCAGATACTTGCGCACGTCGATGGCCACGGCCAGCACGATGATCAGACCGCGCACGATGTACTGCAGGTAGGCGTTGAC
>CAJFUU010000298.1 GCA_904420265.1 uncultured Clostridia bacterium | reverse complement strand
CCGCGTCGTAATGGAAGACGCCGCTCAATAGCTGTCCTTAAAAAGCGGCGCAGAGCGCTGGCAAAGCCCGCAAACGCAAAAATTGCCCAAAAGAGAAGTCAGAGGCAATTTTTGCTTTCTGCGTCAGCTTCACTTGCAGCCTGCGGTCACTTGCGTCCATATAAGTTCCCTTGTCTGCAAGTTTGCTTCCCTGGCTTGCAGGCTTTCGCATCGCTCTTGCAGTCTGTTGACGGTGGCAACATCCAGAGCGGCGGGCGCGTTCTGAAGAGGATGCGCCTGCCGCGTATTTTTTCCTTACAAATTCACATCAGCGGCGAAACAGATTCCGGAGGTATCTTCATCATAAACCCGAATGGTGAAACGCAACGTTTCGGGGGTTGCCAACGCCGCGCTGGCCTCCGCATCGCCCAGGAGCAAAGCAGATATATTCGACGGCACTCTCGCCCGCGGAAACGGAGTGGACGCCATAACCCGTGACGGCGATGCCGTTGACCCCAGCCAGCATAATTCGAGAGGCAAATCTCAGTCGCTGCCATTTTCCACGATGGCGTCAATGCCATAGCGCATCGCCGTCCATGCCATCATCGCATAGGGCCATGCGCACATCGCCTTGGCCGACAATCACCGCGCCGTTTTCCGGCGTCGCTCCGGCCTCCGCACGGCGCGGACGAGCAGCTCGTCAAGGACTGTAATATCCATATTCGCAAGACCGACGGGCTTGGGATCGGTGGCTTTCTCGCTGCTATTTGCGGGTTTTTCACCGATAAACTGCGCATCAGAGGGCGCTTCCGCATTTGTTTGCGCAGGCCGCCGCTCCTTAAGGCCGAAGATCGCTGCCTGCGCAAAAGCGGAAAAGGCAAACCAATCTTTTGACAGGTTCTTCCTTTCCTATAACACCCCACCACTTTTATTGCACGTCCGCAGGCCGCACGCAAAAAAAGCCGTAAAGCTTTCCATCCATTGAAAACAACCTTGACATGCCGCCAAAAACGTGGTATATAATATGCAGAAATAGAGAAAGGGATGAAAGGATGCGCAAGTAACTCGCGGATACCGGCAGGCAGCGCCGGCGCTTTGCGCGCGGCGTATGCATGCATATCTTGCGGGCTGCGGCGCTTTTTTCATCCACGCGAAGGGCTTTCCCTGCGCGCGTGCGCCGCTGCTCGCGGCGTTTTGCGTGAAAGGGGGGCTTTTTTATGTCCATTATTCGCATACAGAATTTGTGCTTTGCCTACGAAGGCGCGCCTGGACGCGTGTTCGACGGGCTTTCCCTGGAATTGGACGACAGCTGGAATTTGGCGCTGACCGGCCGCAATGGGCGCGGCAAGACCACGCTTTTGAAACTTTTGAGCAGTGAACTGGACGCAGGCGGCAGCATTCACGCCACGACGCGGTTCGCGCGCTTCCCCTTTGCCGTAGCGGACGATTCCCTGACCACCGGCGCAATCGTGGCCGCCGTGTGCGGCGCGGAGGGCTGGCGCATCGAACGCGAAGCGGGGCTGATCGGCCTGCATGAAGGCGTGTTGGAGCAGCCGCTTGCCACGCTCAGCGGAGGCGAACGCGCCAAAGCGCTGCTCTTGGCGCTGTTTCTCATCGACGGCTGCATACCTCTCATCGACGAGCCGACCAACCACCTGGACGCAGCGGGCCGCCAGGCGCTGGGGCGATACCTTGCCCGCAAGCGCGGCTTTATCCTCGCCTCGCACGACCGCGATTTGCTGGACGGATGCTGCGACCACGTACTGGCGCTGGAGGCGGGCGGGCCCGTGCTCACGCGCGGCAGTTTTTCGGATTACTTGCGCGAGTATGAGCGGCGCGAAGCTTTGGAGCGTGCTGAAGACGCGCGATTGCGCGGGGAAATTCGCCGCCTGGGCGATGCCGCGCGCCGTGCCGGGGAGTGGGCGGGTCAGGCGGAGAAGGCCAAGCACCGCACTGGTGACAGCGACGGCCGCCCGGAACGGGGCTATCAGGGCCACAAGGCAGCCAAGCTTGTCAAGCGCGCCAAGGGCATTGAACGCCGCCGCGAACAGGCCGTAGAACAGAAAAGCATGCTCCTTCGTCACGTGGAGGAGGCCGGCGAGGTGCGCATGCGCCCGCAGGAATATCGCGCCGAGCGCCTTTGTGGCCTGGAAAACGCCACAGTGCGCCTGGGCAAACAAGTGATTCTGCGCGGCGCGAACCTGGAAATCCTGCGCGGCGAGCGCGTCGCCCTGTTGGGCGGCAACGGCTGTGGGAAAACCACGGCGCTGCGCGCGCTATTGGGTGAAATCGTCCCCGAATCGGGACGCGCCTGGCGAGGCGGCGGTTTGCGCGTCTCTTGCGTGCCGCAGGACGCCTCGCGCCTGCAGGGCCGCCTGCGCGGCCTGGCCGAAGAACGCGGCGCGGACGTGACGCAGTTTTTTACCATCCTGCGCAAACTGGGCTTTTCTCGCGAACAGCTTGAAGCTGACGCCCGCGATTTGAGCGACGGACAAAAGAAAAAGGCGCTGCTGGCTCTGAGCCTGTGTGAAAGTGCGCACCTCTATGTCTGGGACGAGCCGCTGAACTACATCGACGCGCTCTCGCGCGTGCAAATCGAGGACCTGATTCTGCGCTGCCGGCCCACGCTCGTCTTTGTCGAGCACGACGCGGCCTTTGTGCGCCGCGTGGCCACACGCGCGGTGCGGCTGGACGGCGCGGCGAAGGGATAGCGCCCTGCGCTTCCGGCAATCCCGGCGCAAAACGCAATGCCGCTTTCCCTTGTAAGGGAAACGGCATTCAGCTTGTCAAAAGACCTTCCGAGAAGGAAGGGACGCGCAGAGTTTTTGTGGTTGCGGGCGCAGGAAAACAGTAAAAAAAGGTCGTTATCGGAGATACAGTCCCGAAAACGGCGCTTCTCATGGCGAAAAGGCCGGCAATTTCGCAAAAAACAGAAGCCCTTTCGCCGGGCGGCGCTTCTCAAAAAGTATTTTTGACAAACCGGGGAACGGAGAAGCGACGTGTGCCGCGCCGCAAGTTTTCAATTTGAGCCGTGGCAGTTTCGCCTTCGGCCCCCTCCCGCCAGTTCCCGCTGAAATCCTGCGGATTTCCGGGCGCGGAAGCTGGAAGGAGACGATTTTTGCTCTGGGAAGTGAAATTTCCCGACGCAAAAACCGCCCTGCCCCCGCCGTGCACGCCGCCGGGGACGGTTATAGCGCGAAAGGGCTTCGGCCCTCTCGCGCTCCCCTATGGGGTTTTGACAGCCGCCACGCTCCAAAGGGGTTCCGGAGAACTTATCGCTATGCGCAAAAACGTCAAACCCTTTTCCAGCAGGAAAAGGAAGCGCATAGACAAAAGCCCAGGCAAAGGAGGCCAGGCGGCTGCGTTTGGCAGCGTCTGGGGAAAAACTGGCGCATGCGCCGGCCGTTCAGAGCGCATGCGCGCT
>CAJFUU010000297.1 GCA_904420265.1 uncultured Clostridia bacterium | reverse complement strand
GTTTGTTGTGTGTCAGCTCCATTCTAACACAGGTCCTTGCGATGTCCTACTCTTTTCTCTCTGTTGCACTTTGAATGATAACCTAGCCTGGTCCCTTGAGCGGGTGCGGGCAGAGCCCGCCGTAGCCCCGCCGCCCCCGCAAAGCAGCCCGCCCAGCCCAAACCAAACCGCCAGCCCAGGCGCGCCTGCCCCAACCACCATGGCCGCACTTCCCTTTTTTGCGCAATACCGCCGCAAGGGAAAACCAAAATTGCGGGCGCGCCATCCCGCAGCGCCCCTTGCCCCGCAGGGCAAGGCAGCGTCACCCTGCCCCTCCACAGCGTCCCCCGCCAAAGGCGGGGCAGCGCCGCCAGAAACGCGCCGTATCTTAAAGGCAGACGGCGAAATCTCCGGCGGTTCCGCCTTCCCTTCTCCCGACCTTTCCACCCGGAGTGCGCCTTAAACCTGCAGGACAAGGCAACGCCGCCCCTGCACCCGCAGTGTCCACCAACAAAAGGTGGGCAACACCGCCAGAAACGCGCCGTATCTTAAAGACAGGCGGCGGAATATCCGGCGGTTCCGCTACACTTTGACCGGCCAATCCCGCAGGGCAAGGCAGCGCTATCTCACGTCCCCACAGTATCTCCCACCCCCGCCGCGTCTCCCGCCAAAGGCGGGCTACGCCCCCAGAAGCGCCTCGCCCCTTGGACACTGCCGAAACACGCGTCAAATCCATCACTGCGCCCTGAGGGGTATCGCCACCTCGCTTGCCTCTTGCCTATAGAGCCCGCTTGAAAACGCATTAAATGTACTTTCGGTGTCTTTCCCGCCGTTTCATTACTGAAAATTTTGACATGGCGCCCGCAAATTCTTTGTGGAACAGACGGAAAACAGCCCCGAGATTACGGGCCCAATAGGCCGCCTGAGCGCGCGAAACCCGTCGCCTTCCTGCCCGACGGCTAAAGCGCCGCTTTTCCGAACCCTCAAGTACCTTCGCGAACCGACGGTTAGGAGCACCTTCATACACACGCAAGCGTCCACGGGCGCTTTCGCAGGCAGACGCATATCTCCGACCGATGCGCGCCGCAAACCGACTGGCACAGCGGCATCGATCCGTCAATTGTCCGCCGCAGGAGGACTGCGGTTTCACGCTCATTCCGTGGCCGTATTTTATTTCATCCGGCCGCGTCCTTCACGCCAATGGAAAATCAAAATATGTATCCGGATACGGCTCGCGCACAAGCGAATAATGCCACCATTCGTTTGCATAGGGCGCAAACCCGCTTTCTTCCATAATCGCCTTTAGAAGCCGGCGGTTGCGCGCGGCCTCTGCGGGCACGGGCGCGCCATGGTGCGAAATTTCATCCATCAAATCAAAACAGCCGCCCATGTCCAGCATGCTTCCGTTTTGGCGCGCCAGCGTCAGGTCGATGGCGCTGCCGCGGCTGTGGCCCGAGCGCTCCGCCACATAGCCCAGCGGCACGATCTGCGTTTTGTCAATGCGGGGGTAGTGCTTTTGTTTGGTTCGGCCGTCCTCGGGTGCGGCGCACCAGGCAAGAAAGCGGTTTACGGCCCGCTGGGGACGGTAGGCGTCCCAGACCAGCAGCTTGAGGCCTTCCCGTTCGGCTCTTTGCACGGCATGCGCGAGGGCCTCGGCCAGTTCCAAAGTGCCGGCCGTGCGGTTTATGCCGTAGCCATCCACCGGCGCGCCGGTGAAGTTGTCGCTTGTGGCGTATTTGGCGTCCCAGAGGATGGAAGGGACGGCTTTGTCCAGCCAGGTGAAGCCTGTTTGCATGGTTTGTGCTCCTTTCCAGAGGGGTGATTATTGGAGGCTAGGCATTGAAATATGCATGGTTTAGAGGAGCCGGGAAGGCGCCGGCGGTTGCCGCGCATATTTCGTGTGGGGGGGAGGAGAGGATGCGTCGCCTGCCAGGAGGAAACTTGGGCGCGGGTTGGTTTTATCCGTTGAGGGAGGGGCGTTTCTGGCGGCGCTGCCTTGCCTTTGGAGGAGGCATGGGACGTGCCCACATTTGGACAGAGAATGCTGCGGGGATGCGGGACGGCGCTGCCTTGCCCTGCGGGATCGGCCGAGCAAAGTGCGGCGGAGTCGCAGGATGCTTCGTTGCCTGTCGTTAAGATACGGAGCGCCTCTGGCGATGCTTCCCACCTTTGACGGAGAGTGCTGCGGAAGTGCGGGAGGCGCCACCATACCTTACGGGATTGACCGGTCAAAGTATAGTGGGGCCGCGGGATATTTCGCCCGCCTTTAAGATGCGAGGTATTTCTGGCGGCGCTGCCCCACCTTTGACGGGGGACGCTGTGTGGGTAGAGGGACGGCGCTGCCTTGCCCTACGGGGCAAAGAACACGCGGGCGGAAAAGCCGGGCAAAGCATGACGGATTCGCCGGATATTTCGCCGCCCGCCTTTAAGCTACGGAGCGCCTCTGGCGGCGCTGCCCCGCCTTTGGCGGGGGACGCTGTGGATGCGAGACGGCGCTGCCTTGCCCTACGGGGCAAAGGACACTGCGGGCGGAAAAACCGGTCAAAGCGCGGCGGATTCGCCGGATATTTCGCCGCCCGCCTTTAAGATACGGAGCATTTCTGGCGGCGCTGCCCCGCCTTTGGCGGGGGACGCTGTGGGGGTGCGGGACGACGCTGCCTTGCCCTGCGGGGCAAGGGGCGCTGCGGGGTGGCGCGCCCGCGATTTTGGTTTTCTCTTGCGGCGGTATTGCGCGAAAATGGGAAGCGCGGCCATGGGGGTGAGGCGGGCGCGCCTGGGCTGGCGGTTTGGTTTGGGTTGGGCGGGCTGCTTTGCGGGGCGGCGGGGCTACGGCGGGCTCTGCCCGCACCCGCTCAAGGGACCAGTCCCTTGAGAATCCCATTTTCCTCTGGGGGTTGGGTCGCGGTTATTGGAGGGCCAATTGGAGCAGACGGTCGACGACCTGCGCCATTGTCCAGCCTGCCGCGCGCATCATGCGCGGGTAGCGGCTATACGAGGTAAACCCCGGCATGGTATTTACTTCATTGAGCACTGGCCGCCCATCCTTTGTCAAAAACATATCCACCCTTGCCAGGCCCCGGCAACCCGCCGCGCAGTACACGCGCTTTGCCGCGTCCAGCACCCTTTCCCGCTCCGCTGTGGAAATTTCCGCCGGCACGACAATTTCCGCGCTCTCACAGCGGTGCTCCGGATCCTTCTCTTGATGGATGCGGAACAGGCCGTCGCGCGTGCGCAATTCGTCCGGCTTGCCGCAGACTGCATCCATGCCTGTTCCCAGCAGCGCAACGCCCACTTCGCATCCCTCGATGCCTTCCTCGATCAGCACTTTTTCGTCATACGCGCGCGCCGCGCGCACCGCCGCTGCCAGGCCGTTTTCCGCCGTCACCCGCGTCACGCCGAACGAGGAGCCCGACCGCGCCGGCTTCACATACGCCGGAAAGCCGAACGGCAAAGCTGCCGGCGCGCTTTTGTTCGCTTCGAGGACTACATATCGGGGCGTTTCCACGCCTGCGCGCGCGGCTGCGAGATAGGTAAGCGACTTATCCATACACAGCGCCGAGGCCGCGATACCGCAACCCACATAGGGGATGTGCGCCGCCTCAAACAGCCCCTGCACGCCGCCGTCCTCCCCGAAGCGCCCGTGCAGCATGGGAAAAGCCGCATCCACGGGGAAAAAGGAGCCGCCTTCGTCCAACAGGCCCCGTCTTTCCGGATTCAGGCTGAGCGATACCGACTGGCCCGGCGCAGCGTCAGGGCCGCTGGTCAACCGCCAGGCCCCGTCGCGGCCAATCCGCACCCACAGAGGACGCGCAAACTCCGGCAGCGCCCCAGCCAGTTCGCGCGCGGATTTGACGGACACGTCGTGTTCCTCGGAGGGGCCGCCATACACAATCAACAACCGGACGCTATCCATTTGCGGCCCTCCCTTCGTCCTCCAGGCACATTTCCACGGTGTTTCTTGCCACGTCTTCCAGGGCGCGGCGGGTGTAAAAGGCCATGTGCGGCGTGAGAATGACGTTGGGAAGCGCCGCCAAACGGGCAAAGGGCGGCGTTTCGCCGCGGCGGTTATGGTAAAACCAATCCTGCTCGCCTTCGACAACGTCCAGCGCCGCCCCGGCGAGGCGCCCCTGCTCCAGCGCGTTGCACAGGGCGGGCGTGTCGATCAGGCCGCCGCGCGATACATTGACAAGCAGCGCTTCCGGACGCATGCGCGCGAGGCGCTCTTCGCTGAGGATATGGCGCGTGGCGGGGGTCAGAGGAAGGTGCAGCGTGACAAGGTCGCTCCAGGAAAGCAGCTTGTCAAGCGGCAGATAGTTTACATTCGCTATGTGCGTGCGGTCGTAAGCCGCCACCGTACAGCCCATGGCGCGCAAAAGGGCGATCACCCGCGCGCCGATGCGGCCCGTGCCCACCACGCCCACGCGTATTTCGCGCAATTCCCGCGCGCGGCGCGCTTCAAGGCGGAAATCGCCTTCGCGAGCGCGCTGCAGCACCGCGCCGAGGTTGCGCGCGGCCATCAGCATCATGGTCAGCGCATATTCGGCTACGCAGTCCGGCGTATAGGGCACGCCGCGCACGGAGATTCCCAGCCGCGCCGCGGCTGCCAGGTCGACGTGGTCCACGCCCACGCTGCGGGTAAACACTTTTGTCACATTCCGGGCGCGCAACGCGCGCAAAACCGTTTCATCCACGCGCATGGCGTGGCGCACGCTCACGCAGGCGCCGCGCGGCACGGCCGTCCACTCGCCCCAAGAGGCGAAAACCAGGGGCAGGCCGGCGCGCTCCGCCCCGGCGCGCAGAGCTTCGCGTTCCTCCGCGTCGCAGTCGATTGCACAAAGCATTGTTTTTCGCATATTGGCATCCTCCTTACAGGATACCATTAAACCACATTTGCGCGCAAGGTTTGTTGGGGCGGAACTTACGCTCTTCTTAAGAATTCCTTATTTTGGCGGCGCTTCAGAAAATCCTAAGGTTCTGTGCAAGAAAAGTGAAGGTTGCGGCGATGCGGGCGCGATACAATGCCGTCAGAAACAATGGAAGGAAGATGAAACGATGTCCCGAAAACGGCTCACGCAGGTATTCCCGTTTTTATTGCCCCTGCGGCTGTGGCAGCGCAAGAAATTCTACTATCTGAAGATGCGTCTGGACAAAAACCGCTATGCGGCCGCGCGCGCCAGGCCCTTTCCCTGCGAATTGGCCGCCGACCGCTCGCTGCTCATCAACGAGCGCACCGGCGCGGATATTCGCTATCAATACAACAAGGCGCACAACCTGCGCCTGGCCTCGGCGGCGGTAAACCACGTGGTCATCCGTCCGGGAGAGACGTTTTCCCTCTGGTGGCTGGTGCGCCATGCCGACCGCTGCGAGAGGTTCCTGGACGGCCTGTGCGTGCGCGACGGGCGGCTGACCGCCGTGTACGGCGGCGGGCTGTGCCAGTTGAGCAACACGCTGTTCTGGTTGTTTTTGCACACGCCCTTGATCATTGTGGAGCGGCACATGCACAAGATCAAGGAATTTCCCAACCCCTCGGAAAACGATCCCTGCGGCGTGGACGCCACCATTTTGGAAGGCTGGCTGGACCTGCGGGCGCGCAACGACACCGGCGAGCCTTTGCAGATAGAACTTGCGCAGGACGACGCCTGGTATTATGGCCGCATTCTCACCCGCACCCCGCCCAAGAAGCGCTACGACGTGGTCAACCGCAACCTGCGCTACTTTCAGAAGGACGGCAAGACCTATGAATCCGTCGAAGTGATCCGCCGGGCGTTGGATGCAAAGACCGGCGCGGTGCTTGCGGAGGAAGCGCTTTATACAAACGTGTGCGAGATCGGTTACGCCGTGGAGCCCTCGCGGCTCTCGCCCGCTCCGGCGGGAGCGTAGCGCCTGTTTTTTACCTGCGCGGCCTTGCAAAAACGCTCCGTGTTGTTATAATGATGGAGGAAACCAGCAAACGCGAAAGGACGGATGCGGCATGGCGCTTTACAAGATGGGGGAAATACTTGCCGACGCGCAGGCGCGCGGCTATGGCGTAGGGTTTTTTAATACGATCAACCTGGAAATGATTCGCGCCTGTGTGGAGGCGGCGGAGGAACTGAATTCGCCTGTTATTATCGGCACGGCGGAAGCGCTCTTGCCCATCGCCCCGTTTGACTGGCTTGTGCCCGCAATGCTGGAAGCAGCGCGGCGCGCGAAGGTGCCCGTGGCGGTGCATCTGGACCACACATATCGCTTTGATACGTTGATGCAGGCCCTGCGCTCAGGCTTTGGATCCATTATGTATGACGGCACGCGCGAAAGCCTTGAGGACAACGTGTGCCATTCGGCGGAGATTGCCCGCATCGCCCACGCCATGGGCGTGGGGCTGGAATGCGAGTTGGGCAGCGTGGCCGGCCTCACCGACGAAGCCGGGAACGAGGACAAGATGGTTTACACCGACCCTGCCGGGGCCGCCTCCTTCCTGGAGCGCACGGGCGCGGACTTCCTGGCCGTATCCATTGGCACGGCGCACGGCGTGTACAAGGCCAAGCCCTGCCTGGACATTCCCCGCCTGAAGCAGATTCGCGCCGTGGTGGACGCTCCGCTGGTTCTGCACGGCGGCTCCGGCCTTTCGGACGACGATTTCCGCAATACCATCAAGGGCGGCATCGCCAAGGTCAACGTCTTTACCGACGTCATTCTCGCCGGCAAGCGCGCCCTGGCGGAAAATCCGGAGGCCGGCTATACCGACGGCGTCTGCCTGGCGCGCGAGGCCATGAAGCGGGCGGTGACGGAAAAACTCGACCTGTTCGGCAGCGCGGGCAAAGCGTGAACGGGGAACCGCCCGTTTCGCCGGCTGCCTGGAGGCCGGCAATGCCCGTCGGAATTGCCTTCACAACACAATGTGGAGGCAGTTTTTTTATTTACCGCAACGGCCATCCGCATCTGGCAGAGCCTTTGCCAGCGCCATTTCTGCAGATCCCAGGTTGGAAATAACGCGAAGGTGGCCTTTTGCCGGTATGGTTGCCGCATGGCGGAACCATCTGCACTTTTGGGTGCTTTCATAAAACATGCGGCCGCCAACGCGAGCCATGCTGCTGCAATGTGGGAAAAGGGGAGGCCCGCGCGATATGGCGTTTTGCCTGGAACAAGAAAAGGACGGGAACGCGGCGCGCTGTGCCGACGAAAACGCTGCCGGCGCGGAATGCCCGCGCAAACGCCTGCGAACGGTATACGGCCGCACCTTGGAAGAAATTTGGCAAGCCACATTTGGGACTGCGCCTGGCAAAAAGCGAGGACGGGGGAGTAACTGCTGTACCGAC
>CAJFUU010000296.1 GCA_904420265.1 uncultured Clostridia bacterium | reverse complement strand
TGCGGCGCACATGGTCGCCGGATTCCTCGCTGCGAAATTCTATGGCCGTGGAAAGCGCTTCAATCATGCCATAGTTGAGCTTGATGATGGTTTGCGCCTGTTCAAGCAGTTCGGATTGTTGGCGTATTACCACGTTGCCCAGGCGACGGCGGGCGCGGAAAAGTTCCACCACAGAGTTGACCCGCCTTTCCACCACGTATGGCACCACAGGCTTGCTGATGACATCCATCACGCCCATGCGGTAGGCAGCGCGCATGGTCGCATCGTTGGCCTCGGCGGTAATAAGGAACACGGGGATACGCTCCGGCAGCGAAAGCGGCTGCATTTTGCGCAAAACCTCCATGCCGTCCATCACCGGCATGACCACGTCCAACAACAGGGCGCAGTATTCGTCGGGATGCGCCAGCAGCTTTTCCAGCCCTTCTTTGCCGTTTTCCGCTTCTTCAATCGCATAAAATGGAGCGAATATGTTCTCCAGGATGGCGCGGTTAATGGCGTCGTCGTCGACGATCAGCATTCGTCCGGCGGCGCGCTCTACCGGTTCATGCATGCTCATGGCGCTTCTCCTTTGCATCTTGCAGCGCCAAAGCGCCGCGTTCGTGGGAAAACCGGTTCTCATGCACTTGCACGTTCTTCAGGTGCGGGTGGCCGGCCTTCCCGCTTTTTCAGGTTGCATTTTCCGGGCATGGACGACAAAAAAACTGAGGTTTCCAGGCAGGCGCAGGCAACGGCAATCGCCCCGTTTTCATATCGCCAAAAACAATACAGACCGCGCTTCCAAAGGGCAAGCATTGCAGAGAGAACTTTACTTCCTTCACGCAACCAACGCTCAGGGAAAGGCAGGCAGGATGGCGAAACTCCGCTCGCCTTTGGGCAAGTCGCACGCGGCAAAGAATCTCTCTCAAAGCGAAAAACGTCGCTGCCCAGGCGCGCTTTAAGAGCGATTTGGGCACGCTTTGCTTTACCTTCCGGAAACGCCTTGCCGGCAATTTGGGCGTCCAACGCGAAATTGCCGCCCAACCCCGTTGATTTTGGAAAGTCACTGTCCAAGACGGCTTGGACGCGTCCCTGCCCGTTCGGCCTATTGGCGTCACTGTGTTATGCGCAGCAAATCCGGGGAAGCAGCGTGCCGGCAGCCGTCCACGGGGCAAATGTTGACGAATTTACAGCGTCAATGGCTGGGGGAACAGGTTTGCGAGATGCTCGCAGGCGGCAATCACCAGCGGCCGGCATACACGCACATGCGCGTCGCCGTGATGGCGGGAATCGCCTGGCTCGCCGCGACGCAGGCCAATCAAATCGGCACAATCGCGCGTGCCGTAATTTGCTTCGAACCACTCCATATAACGGCGCGCGGCTGTGTAGGCGGCTTCACGGTCGCCGCCTTCCTCGCGCCCCAAGCGCAGGCCGATGGCCATTAACGCGCCGGATACTGCGCCACAGACGCCGCGTGTGGCCGCAAGCCCGCCGCCAAAGGGCGTGGCGATGCGCGGAATAAGCGGGGATTCCACATCCCAATACGCGCACATCGTGCTGAGCACCGTCTCCGCACAGTTGAGCCCGCTTGCAGTGAAAACGGGCAATTTGCGCGCCAGAATGGCGTCGAGTTTTTGTCTGTCCATGGCCATTCCCTCCGTCCATATCGCGGCGCGCCTTGCTAAAAACGCCGGTACACGGCTGTCCATCCAGTTTCGACCAGCATTCCGCCGTGCTGTCGCGGCCTTCGGCGCTTTTCGCTCATAGCTGGGATGGGCTTTGAAAGCGTCAAATGAGCACGCCGGCCATCGCCTGGTCGCCGCGCGGCTCGTATCCGCAAGATGCGTGTAAACGCCGTATGGTCGTTAATTTTTGCCTCTCGCCGTGGTATGCAAGCCGATCAGGCGTTTCCCGGAAGGCTGGTTCTCCACGCTTATGAAGCGCGTTGTTCGCCGGAACGGCATTGCGGACGCATGCCCTGTGGCTCAGCTTGCAAAGCATGGCGCGCCGCACGAGCAGCAAAGCGGCCACAAAAAGCCCTCGTTCCCTCTCGCAAAAGGCGCGCTGGCGATACATTCCGCAGGCAAATCCCAAGAGCCGGCGGCGATAGGCGCTGCCTCTCCGCCTTCGCGCAAGGCGCAATTTCCCGGCATAAAAACTGTGCGCCAACCGCTTATTTGCAAAAGCAGTCGCACCCCCGCAGCTCATCGCATCCGCTTTTAACGCGCTTCCCCAGGGAGTGCTCCGCAACGCGTTGGAAAACTGCCCGCCGATTCGGCATAGGGCCGCTTTCGCGCGAGCATACGCAACGCCCGATGGCATTGCACCGAACCGGGCTTATGCCATAAAATTTCTGCGTTCGCCGCCCAGAAATCCCTCAACGCCGCCTCACAGCGCTTTGAGCGTCATGCGCGCCGTCCGGAAAACACGCCGGGGCATCGAACGCGTCCCGCCTGCCGCCGCGGTTCCAGCCTTGTCCCGCGGCCTTCCCAAAAGCATACATTGATACAGCGCGAAACTCCTGCGTATACGCAAAAGCAGCTTTCGCCGCATACAGACGAGTGGCCGCCCGCAGCGTACAGCCAGCGAAAGCCCCGCGCTTGCAAATGGCGAAATCAGGGAAAGTTCTCGCCAAGCAGTTCATGCATGCGCGCCAAAACTGCGGGATCGCGTGCAGAGCTATACAGTTCCACGCCGCCCGCGCCATCTTCCGCCAATGCATTTATATCGGTCAACACATTCCGCAGCGAACGCGTCAATCGGTCGATGCTGTCGATCAGCGGCACGCCCGGCGCCACGGCGTGCAGCGGTGCGCGCAAAAACGCAAAATGCGTGCAACCAAGCACGATGGCGCCGATTTCATCGCGCCATGGCGCGAGTTTTTCCCGAAAGAACGCCTCCGGCTCCGGGCCCGCAACCACGCCGCGCTCGACCATCAACACCAGTTCCGGCGCGGAAATGGAAATGGCCTCCGGGCACAGGCGCAGGCGCGCTTCGCGATAGCGCGGCAGCGAAAGCGTCGCCCGCGTGGCAAACACAACGATTTTCTTCTCTCCAGCCGCCTCGCGGGCGGCAATAAAATCCGGCTCGATGCCCACCACGGGCACATTTAACCGCGCGCGCAGCGTAGCCTCGGCGGCGGAGGTGGCCGTATTGCAGGCCACGACCAGGGCTTTGACGCCCTTTTGCATCAACAATTGCGCCGCTTGAAGCGAAAGCGCACAAATCTCCTGCGGCGTTCGCGTCCCGTATGGGGCGTTTTCGTTGTCGCCGTAGTAGATCAGGCGCTCGTGCGGCATGGCTGCGCGCAGGGCGCGCAGAACGCTCAGACCGCCCATGCCTGAATCAAACACGCCGATGGGCGCGGAGCGCATGGCTCTATTCCTCCTCTTCCTCTTCAGGAAGTTCGGCGTCGTGGAACACGTTTTGGGAATCGTCGTAATCCTCGAGCCAGTCGATGAGTTTGCGCACCTTGGCAAGTGTCTCCGGGTCGGAAACTTCGGTCGTGGTGGTGGGCACCATTTCGCGCTCGGCGGAAAGGAACGTGCAGCCGGCGTTTTCAAGGTTATCCCGCACGGCGGAGAAATCGTTGGGGTCTGTGTAAATGACGGCCACGTCGCCTTCGCTTTCCACATCGGAAGCGCCCGCGTCCAGCGCCAACATCATCAGTTCGTCTTCGTCCAACCCCTTGGAGTTGTCAATTTCAATGACGCCCTTGCGCTCAAACTTCCAACTTACGCAGCCGGTCGCGCCCAGGGAGCCGCCGCATTTGTCGAAGATATGCCGTACTTCGGAGGCGGTGCGGTTCAAATTGTCCGTAACCAGTTCGACGATTACAGCCACGCCGCCGGGCGCGTAACCTTCGTAGACGACTTCTTTATACTGGGTGGCGTCGCCTTCGCCCGAAGCCTTTTTGATGGAGCGCTGAATGTTCTCGTTGGGCATATTCGCGGCTTTGGCCTTGGCGACCACATCCTTCAGCTTGCTGTTCGTGCTCGGGTCCGGGCCGCCCTCGCGCACGGCGATGGCGATTTCGCGGCCGATCTTGGTAAATATCTTGCCGCGTTGCGCGTCGGTTTTCTCTTTCTTGTGCTTGATGGTAGACCATTTATTGTGTCCTGACATGGACAATCCCTCCAATGATTGGTTGAATACGCTTTATCATACCATATTTTCCATTCCTTCGTCAAGAATTCGCCTTTGTTTTCCGCGTCGGAAGCGGCAAAACAGGGCTGTTGCGGCGAGTTTAATCCTTTTCCCCTTGAATATCACCGCTTGCAATGCTATAATCTGCGCGGGAGGGAAACGGATGGTTTACAAACGGATTGCCTTCGACGGCGAAGCGTTGCTTTCCGACGCGCCGCGCGAAACCTTGGCGGCATTGGGCGTAACCTGTTTCGCCGGCGGACCTGAGCGGGACGCGTTGTTTGTCAGCGAAAATCCCGCGGCCGTGGACGCCGCCTTCGAGGCTGGATTTGACTGCGCGCTGGCTCTATGGCGCGGCACTCCCGCCCGCCATGCCCGCGCCACGCACTACCTGCGCGAGCCGTACGATCTGGCGACGCTTTTTACACGGCGCGAAGCCCCCTACGAGAGCCTGGAATGGCTGCAAACCGCTATGGAAATGCAGTTTATCGCCCAGGCGGGGCTGACGTATTCCAAAGACCCTTACGATTTGGAGCGCTTTGACCGCCTGCGCGAACTGGCCGCGCAAATGCTCGCGCGCGGAAGCGGACTGCCAATGAAAACCGTGCGGGACGTATTTTTGTGTGAAACGGGCTATCAGACGCCTAAAATAGACACGCGCGCGGCAATTGTCGAAGATGGACGCATACTGCTGGTGGAGGAAAACACCGGCCTGTGGGCCCTGCCCGGCGGCTGGATGGATGTGGATACCACCATTTCCCGCAATACCGCCAAAGAGGCCTTTGAGGAAGCCGGCCTGAATGTGCTTCCGCGCCGCCTTATCGCCCTGCAGGAGCATAATTTGCACAATACGCCCACGCTGGCCATCGGAATTGTCAAGATTTTTGTGCTTTGCGAGCGGATTTCCGGCGCTTTTCAGGCCAACTTTGAAACCGTCCGCAGCGGCTTTTTTGCCCCGGATGCGTTGCCGCCTCTGGCGGTGAGCAAAACCACCGAAGCGCAGGTGCGCATGTGCCTGGCCGCGGCGGCGGATGAACATTGGCGGCCGCTGTTTGATTAGCGGCGGCGGTAAAGGAGAGTTTTTGTGGTGAAAACTGTCCTGTTTGCCCTGCTGGCGCCATATGCCGACTGGGAAGCGGCCTATCTCGCCTCCGCCCTGCGCATGCTCGCTCCCGATGTGTTCGAAGTAAAAACCGTCGCCCTATTGATGTATCTACACAAACATTGTGGTTTC
>CAJFUU010000295.1 GCA_904420265.1 uncultured Clostridia bacterium | reverse complement strand
GCGCGCAGTTCGATGCCGTCCTTGGCGATGGCGGCGACCACCGGCGTTTCGATCACCTTGGGGTTGACCGACATCTTCACCGCTTCGAGCACGTCGCGGCCGGCCAGGTCGATGGCGCGGCTCTGTTCGAACTCCAGCGGGATTTGCGCCGACTGCGCGGCGATGAGCGAATCGACCACGCGGTCTACGCTGCCGCCCGCCAGCAGGTGCGCTTCCAGTTCGTTCATGCTCAAATCCAGGCCGGCCTTTGTGGCCTTGATCATGGGCAGGACGATTTTATACGGATTGACGCGGCGAAAACGCATGGCGATCAAAGAGACGATGCGCACGCGCACGCCCGCGGCGCGCGCCGAAATCCACAGCCCCAGCGGCACAAAGCGCAAAAACAGAATCAGAACGAGGATGATGGCGATGATGGCCACGAAGCTGATGATGATGGTTGACATTGACGTAGGCATAGGATGCCCTCCCTTCCAAATTCGCCGTTTTTACGGCGTCCCTCACACGGTTGTCGTTTGTTGCTTGACCCACGCATAGGGGCCTTCTCCGGACAAATCCAACGCGGCGCAGTCTTCAAAGGACAGGGGAAAGTCCCGGGCGCGCGCCATGACAAGCGCGTTGACCACGCGCGACGGACTGCCGCCCGCTAGGGCGTGCGCTTCCAGCGCGACCAGCGCAATCTGCAGCCCGGCCTTGTACGCCACAATGCCCGGCTGGATGACGGTTTCCGGATTCACGTGGCGAAAACGCATCGCCACCATTGCGGAAAAGGGAATCGCCATTCCCGCGGCGCGGGCCGCCAGCCACAAATCCAAGCGCAGATACAGGCGCAGATACAACCACGCCCCCAGCGCTATTACGATCAGCGCCGCCAACAGGATCGTTCCGCTGTCCATTGGGCTTCCCCTCCTTGGAACTCAGGTGTTTTGCGCTTCCCGCACCACGATGCGGTTGCCTTCCACGCGTTCGACCGTTACCGGACGCTGCGCCTCGACAAATTCGCCTTCGGAGACGACGTTGAGTTTCACGCCGTCAAATTCGGCGATGCCAGCGGGCCGCAGGGGCGTGGTGGTCGTTCCCGTCTTGCCGATGAAGTAACGCAACTCGTTTTCATTTTCCGGGCGCGTGGCCACTTCCTTGAGCACCAGCCGCGAGTTCGACAACCGCCCTTTGGAGGCGGAATGTATGAAAATCGACAGCGCAATGCACAAAAGGATGATGATGACCACCGCCATAATGAGCGCCTGCAAAGGCGTGGGTCGGGCGGCAATCACGCCGGCAATGAGCAGTATGCAGCCAAGTATGCCTGGCGCGCCGAACCCCGGCAGGTACATTTCCAGCAGCACCAGGGCAAAACCGAGTACCAGCAGGATGATGGCTGGTAAATAGGAAACAAAATCCATTTCTACGCCTCCTCTCCGACTACTATTATACGATAAAGGCGGCGCAAAGAAAAGGGATGCGCGCCCAAATATACAGTTTTTGCGCTCAAATGTCGCCAGAAGGGCCGCAGCGCAGGCAACGCAGGGACGGAATGGCCCAATGCGTGGGCACGGACCAGAGAAGCAAGAGATCCGCTGCAAAGCATGCCCGGAAGCCCAAAGGCGCCCTTTTACGCAAGAACGCAGACAGAGGGGAAGCGCCGCAAAAAACGAGCGCTATCAGTTGCCCCGCAACGCCATCAAGCCCTGTTGCGCATGCGACGGCGCGCCTGACAAAAAGCCGTTGCGGCCGCGCGCAAAAAGGCGGTTTGGCAAAAAAACGCGGCCATAGAGCGCCCATGGCGAACGAAGAAACGCAACAGCCGAGCTGAGCCTCTCTCCATACGCAAGCGCCGCCAGGGAAACTTCTATTAACCCGTAACCCGTCGTCGAAACAGTCTTTCCCGGAGCCGCTTTCGGCCAGCGTTCATTGGCGGCAAATTGACGATGTGGAAACAGTCTGTATTCGCCATTCAAACGCTGCCAAGAAAACTTCTACATAACCGCCGCCGAAGTCGTATTTTCCCAGAGCCGTTTTCGGCCAACATTCACCGATAGCAACAGCCAACGATGCGGAAACAGCCTGCATCCGCCGCTCAAGCGCCGCGGAAAATTTCTGCGCGCAAGGGCAGAATTGCCGCCAAAATAAATCGCGTTTTGCAAGACCGCTTCCAAATGGCGTTCGCCGGAATACAATGGACGGCCACAGAAACAGCCCGCATCCGCCGTTCAAGCGCCGCTGGGAAAACTTCCATAAATAACCGCCGCCGAAGTC
>CAJFUU010000294.1 GCA_904420265.1 uncultured Clostridia bacterium | reverse complement strand
GGCTTCGGCGCGGCCATGATGGTGACGTTTGCGCGCGTGGCGCTGGCGGCGCTGCTGTTTGGCAGCCTGTCCAGCCTGCTTTATGCGTTTGCGGGCGCGCTTCTGGCCGTGCCGTGCATGGCGCTTTTGCGGCGTTGCGGAGGCTTTTCCTGCGTGGGCGCGTCCGTGGCCGGCGGGGCGGCGCACAACCTGGGCCAGCTTGCCGCGGCGGCGCTGGCGGCGGAAACGCCCGGCCTGGCCGCCTATCTTCCGGTGTTGCTGATTGCGGGGGCGATTACGGGTTTTGTCAACGGCGCGCTGGCATTGGCGGTGCGCAAACGCTTCCCATGAAGGCGCAAATATGGTATGATATAGGCAACAGGGAGGTGCGGCTATGCTCAAGGATTATCTGATCGTCGAAAAGAGCGCGTTGCCGGACTACTTTCTCAAAGTGGTCGAGGCGCGCAGGCTGCTGGAAAGCGGCGCCTGCCAGCAGGTGAGCAGCGTCTGCGAACAGGTGGGCATTTCGCGCAGCACCTATTACAAGTACAAAGACAAAGTTATCGAGCCTACGCGCCTCACCGTTGGGCGCAAGGCGGTGTTGCTGTTGATGCTTGACCACGAAAGCGGCGTGCTTTCCAAGGTGCTCAACAGCCTTTCCGGCTTTGGGGCGAATATTCTCACCATTACGCAAAGCCTGCCCATTCACGACCGCGCCAGCGTCACCATTTCCATGGACATTTCCGAGCTGGGCGGTACGCTGGAGGCGCTGCTTGCGGCGCTGGAAGGCGTCGCCGGCGTGGAGTCCTTGCGCCTGGTGTCGGTGGAATAATTTGCAAAGGATGGAAGAGACATGAACAGACCGGAACTTGCCAAAGACACAGACGCCCGGGAAATCCTCGCCCTTTACCGCGCCGCCGCCGCGCAGGCCAAGCGCACGGGCCATTCCCATTGGGACGAAAACTATCCTTCGGAAGAAACGGTGCGCAGCGACCTTGCGGGCGGGTGGCTGTATGTGTGGCGGGAGGATGGCAAGATCGCCGCCGCCATTACGCTTCTGCCCGCGGAGGAAATGGAGGCCGACGGCGTCGCCTGGACGCCTGTGCGCCGCGCCGCGGAGGCCTGCCGCTTCTGCCTGTCGCCCAGTTTGCAGGGCAAGGGCCGCGCCAAGACCTATTTCCTGGGCGCGGTTGACCTTTTGCGCGCGCGGGGCGTGGACGCTTTGCGCTATACGTGCGCCAAAGACAATATAGCCGCTTACAGGCTCTATACAGGCATCGGCCACAGCCTGGTTGGCGAGACAACCTGGCGTGGCATCGAGTTTTACGCCTTTGAATCGCTTTTATAGGGTTCGGGACAGGGGGATGAGGGCATATGGCAGAAAACATGTGGGACGGCGGTCGCAAAAGCGCGCAGGACAAAGACGGATCGGGAAACGGAGCAAAGCCGTTGAACAGGGAAAACAGCGCGCAAAATTCCGGGAAATCCCCTGGCGGGAAATGCGGCGAAGGAAACCTGTCGGAAGGATTGCAAGCAGGGACGCGGAGGGATAGAAGCGGGACGCGCCGCCCGCTGTCGCCGCCGCCGTCTGCAAACGAACGTTCCGCTGCGGACTTTCGCGCCGCCGCCTGCGAAGCGTTGCGCGGCAAATGGCTGCGCATGTCGCTGGTGATGCTGGTGTTCGTGCTGCTGACCAGCTGGCAGATTGGCACGGACGCCGCCTGCAATGTGGATTTTTTCGGCGGCCGGTGCGTGCTCTATACCGCTGTGGAAATAGGCCCCGTGACGCGCATACATGAACATACGTATGCGCAATTGCCGGACAGAATTATAGACAGCAGGCCGGACATAGACGATGTGCGCGCGGCCTGGAGCGGTTTTATTCTGGAGAATTGGGAATTTCTGGCCGTGGCGCTCGCGGCGGCGTTGGCGGCCGGTTTGATTTTTCCCATGCTGGAACAGGGATATTACGAGGCCATGGGCGCGGCCTTCCGCGGCGATGCGCCGCGCGTGGGCATGCTCTTTGCGCGCGCAAAGCTATTTGGCCGGGCGCTGTGGCTGCGCGTTTTGATGGCGCTTGCGACCGGCGTCTGGCTGTTTGTTCCCCTGAACATCTTCCTGAACATGATAGATGTGGGCGTAGATGTTGGGGCTCCATGGACCGCGCTGATCGTTGCCGTACTGGCGCTGGTGGTTTATTCGGCTGTCGCTGGCTACCGCTATGCCATGGCTCCCTACCTGCTCTGGAAAAACCCGCAGATGCGCGCCCGCGAGGCCCTGCGCGAAAGCCGCAAACGCATGCGCGGCAAAAAAATAGCCCTGTTTCTGGTGCATTTAAGCTACATTGGCTGGCAGATACTTTACGCCGTGGCCGTTGTCCTGCTGGCGGTCGTTTGGGAAGCCCTCCTGGGGTGGCTGCCGGGCGGAACTTTCCTTTTATGGATGTTGTCGCTCTTGTGCGCCGGTTTTTTGGGAATCTACATGTTTGCCGGCGGTTTCGCCTTCTTTCTTGAAGCGGATGCGCGGGCGGACGCGGACGCCTAGCCGGTTTTCCGCCGCGGCCTGTCAAAGATCCTTCCGAGAAGGATGGCCGCGCGGCGTTCCTGTGGCCGCAGCAAAAAACGGTCATTATCGGGGATATGGCCTCGAAAACGGCGCTTCCCATGACGAAAAGGCCAATTTCGCGAAGAGCCGAACTCCTTTCGCCAGGCAGCGCTTCTCAAAAGGCGGCTTTGCTGCTTTTTGACAGCCTGAGGCGCTTTTCCGCCGGCGAACGCCTTGCCGTATCGGTTCCGGGCCGTCGGAAAAACCTGCAAACGCAAAAATCGCTTTCCCGCGCGGGGAAGCGATTTTTGTTCGGCGCCACGGCGCGTTTGCCAACCGCCGCCGCTTGCGCCGGAAAAGATTCATCCAGGGTTTTCCAGGCCGTTTCCTTGCCGTTGCCCGCTCAAAATGCCGGACGGACGCCTTGGCGCGTCTGTTCGGCATTTTTGGCAGGAATTGATGCGCTTTTCTGTTTGGGGCGAAGGAAAACATTGCGTAAATTGTTAAGAACAGTTGCATTTTGACATTTTTTCCGTTATAATGTAGCCGTCTCCAGAGAATTCCCAACGACCAGGACAAGGAGAATGTATATGTCGGAACGGGAAGGCAGGCGGGTATATACCAACGCACGGTGGTGCAAGGGATGTGGGATCTGCGTAGCGTTTTGCCCCAAGGGCGTATTGGGGCTGATCAAGCAGAAAGTACGCATCCTGGAGCCGGAGAAATGCACGCGGTGCGGGCTGTGCGAAATGCGATGCCCGGATTATGCAATCTGGCTGGATGTGGATGAGGAATGGGGCGAGGGCGGCGCGGCCGCCGCAGAAGGAGGCGCAGCAAAATGACGCAGGCAGCAAACCCGGCCTGCAAGCGTCGAAGGGCGCTTTTGCAGGGCAACGAGGCTGTGGTGGAAGGCGCGCTGACGGCGGGCATGCGCTTTTTCGCAGGCTATCCGATTACGCCGTCTACGGAAATTGCCGAAGGCTGCGCGCTGAAGTTGCCGCGCGTGGGCGGCACGTTTGTGCAAATGGAAGACGAACTGGCCAGCATGGCGGCGGTGATCGGCGCTTCGGTGGCGGGGGTCAAGTCCATGACGGCCACCTCCGGCCCGGGTTTTTCGCTCAAACAGGAAAACATAGGCTACGCGGCGCTGGCGGAAATTCCCTGCGTGGTGGTGGACGTGCAACGCTCGGGGCCGTCCACGGGGCTTCCCACTTCGCCTTCGCAGGGCGATTACATGCAGGCGCGTTGGGGCACGCACGGCGACCACCCGGCGGTGGCCATATCGCCGTGGAGCGTGCAGGAGGCATATCTGGAAACCATTCGCTGCTTCAACCTGTCCGAAAAGTACCGCGTGCCGGTAATCCTGCTTATGGACGAAATTGTCGGCCATATGCGCGAGGGCATCGAATTGCTGGAACCGGGCGAGGCCGAGGTGTTCGACCGCCTCACTAAGTCGGACCCCGAGCAGGCTTCCTTGCCCTACGACATCATGCCCCAGGAGCGCGTGCCGCGCATTACGCCCTTTGGCGAGGGCGTGTTTTACAACATCACCGGCCTTGTACACGACAACTGGGGCTTCCCCACCAACTCGCCGGTGAAGGCAAACCGCCAGTGCACGCGCATTATGAAAAAAATCGAGAAAAACGTAAGCGACATCGAAAAATATGAAACCTATAAAATGGAGGACGCGCAGGTGTGCGTGGTTTCTTTCGGCGGCACGGCGCGCAGCGCCATGGCGGCCGTGGAAGGGGCGCGGCTGGAAGAGTACCGCGTGGGCCTGTTCCGGCCGGTAACGGTGTGGCCCTTCCCGGAGGCGGCGCTTTCGGAAATCTGCGAGCGCGTGGAGCACATTGTGGTCGCCGAGCTCAACTATGGACAGATGAAACTGGAAGTGGAGCGCATCGCGGCCGGGCGCTGCCAGGTGCACCACATCGGCAAGGTCAACGGCACAATCCTCAAGCCCAGGGAAATTTACAGGGCGATTCAGGAGGTGGCGCGCTAATGGCAAGCAAGCTGATTCAGAATTACATGCGCGAGGAGCGGCTGCCGCACATCTGGTGCGCGGGCTGCGGCCACGGCATTTTGCTGCGCGACGTGGCGCAGGCGGTGGACGATTTGGGCCTTGCAAAGAAGGACGTTGTCATCGTTTCGGGCATCGGCTGTTCGTCGCGGGCGGCGGGGTATATGAATATGGATACGCTGCACACCACCCACGGCCGCGCCATCGCCTTTGCCACGGGCATCAAGCTCGCCAAACCGCGGCTGAAAATCATCGTCATCACCGGCGACGGCGACGCCGCGGCCATCGGCGGCAACCATCTGATCCACGCGGCGCGGCGCAATATCGACATGACGGTGGTGGTGTTCAACAACAACATCTACGGCATGACCGGCGGCCAGTTTTCACCGACAACGCCTACCGGAGACTATGCCACCACCGCGCCTTACGGCAGTATCGACCCGGATTTTGACATCCCCAAACTGGCCGAGGCGGCGGGCGCGACCTATACCGCGCGCGGCACGGCCTATCATGTGCCGCAGACGGTGAAGTTGATTCGCGACGCCATCGCCCACGAGGGATTTTCGCTGGTGGAGTGCGTGTCCGTGTGTCCGACCTATTACGGCCGCAAAAACAAAAAAGGCGACGCGGTGGAAATGCTCAAATGGCAGCGCGATAACGCGGTTCCCGCGGCGAAGGCGGCGCAGATGCCGGCGGAGGAACTGGCGGGCAAGCTGGTTTACGGCGAACTTTCCCGCTGCGAACGGCCGGAGTACACAAAGCAGTATGCGAAGATCATTGAGGCGGCGGGAGGTGTAAGGGCGTGAGAGAGCGGAATACGCGCTTTGAAATGCGCTTTGCAGGTTCCGGCGGGCAGGGCGTTATACTGTGTTCCATCATCCTTGCGGAGGCGGCGTTCCTTGCGGGGAAGCGAGTGGCGCAGAGCCAGTCCTACGGGCCGGAGGCGCGCGGCGGATTGTGCCGCGCGGAGTTGGTGATCGACGAAAAGGAAATCACCTATCCCAAGGTCACACAGCCAAACTTCCTCCTGGCGCTGACGCAGGCGTCTTTGGACAAGTTCGGGGCCAACACCGCGGAAGACGCGCTGATCCTGATGGACAAATCGCTTCTGGAGCCGGACGACCTGGGCAGCTACAACGTGGTGGCGTTGCCAATTTTGCATACCGCCTCGCGCGTGGTGGGCAAGCCCATGACGGCCAACATCGTGGCCGTGGGCGCCATCAACGAACTGATGTCCATTGCCCCGGAGGAAGAGATGCGCGAAGCGGTGAAAATGCACATTCCCAAGGGCACCGAGGAGATCAATATGCTGGCCCTTTCCGAGGGCACGAAACTGGGCGCGTCGGCAAAGTGGACGGTCGCCCTGCCGTGAGGAGGACGCAATGAAGATACACGAATACCAGGCGGCGGAACTGTTCCGCCGCTACGGCGTGCGCGTGCCGGAGGGAAAGGATGCCGCCACGGCGCAGGAAGCCGGGCAGGCGGCGCGCGCGTTGGGCGCCGGTCCGTATGTGATCAAGGTGCAAGTGCATTCCGGCGGCCGCGGCAAGGCCGGGGGCGTGAAGTTTGCCGAAACGGCGGAAGAAGCGGCGCAGAAGGCCGGGGAAATTCTTGGCATGACGCTGGTGACAAAACAGACCGGTCCCCAGGGCCGCGTCGTCAGGCGCGTGCTGGTCAGCCGCGCCATGAAAATCGCGCGGGAGTATTACGTTTCCCTGACCGTGGACGGCGCGCGCGAACGCGTGGTGATGATCGCCTCGCCGGCGGGCGGCATGGAAATTGAGGAAACGGCAAAGGAAGCGCCGGAGAAGATTCACACCATGGAAATCGACCCCTATCTGGGTTTGACGGTCTATCAAGCGCGGGAAATGGGGAAAAAGCTGGGCTTCAGCCAGGACGAAATCAAGCAGTTCGTTCCGCTGTGCCAGGGCCTGTACCGCCTGTTTGTGGAAAAGGACTGCTCGCTGGTGGAGGTAAATCCATTGGCGGTAGACGCGGAGGGCAACCTTGTCGCCGCGGATGCGAAGGTCAACCTGGACGACAACGCCCTGTTCCGCCACCCGGATATCGCCGCCATGCGCGATGTGAACGAGGAGGAACCGCGCGAGACCGAGGCTTCAAAGTACGACCTGAATTACATTGGCCTGGACGGGAACATCGGCTGCATGGTCAACGGCGCCGGCCTGGCGATGGCGACCATGGACATCATTCAGTCCTGCGGCGGCAGCCCGGCAAACTTCCTGGATGTGGGCGGCAGCGCCACGGCGGAAAAGGTGGCGGGCGCGTTTTCCATCCTCTTGTCGGATGCGAAAGTGGAAGGCATTTTTATCAACATCTTTGGCGGCATCATGCGCTGCGACATCATCGCCGAAGGCGTGGTGGAGGCGGCGCGAAAACTGGAAGTGAAGGTGCCGCTGGTGGTGCGCCTGGAAGGGACGAACGCGGAGGCGGGGAAGAAAATCCTTTCTGAAAGCGGACTGAACATCACTGCGGCGGAAGACATGGCGGACGGTGCCCGGAAAGCCTGCCGCCTGGTAAAGGAGGCGCGCGCATGAGCATTTTTGTAAACAGGGATACGCGCGTGCTGGTGCAGGGCATGACCGGCAGCCAGGGGCGCTTTCACACCCAGCAGATGCTTGCCTATGGGACGCGAATCGTCGGCGGCGTCACGCCGGGCAAGGGCGGCGGCGAATGCCTGGGCCTGCCGGTGTTTGATACGGTAAAAGAGGGCAAGGCCGCCACGGACGCGAACGCGACAATCCTCTACGTGCCCCCGGCTTTTGCGGCGGAGAGCATCCTGGAGGCGGTCGATGCGGAAATGGAACTGGTGGTGTGCATCACCGAGGGCATTCCCGTATTGGACATGGTGAAGGTCAAGGAACACATGAAGGGGAAAAAGACGCGCCTGATCGGCCCGAATTGCCCCGGGCTGATTACGCCGGGCGAGTGCAAGCTGGGCATCATGCCGGGCTATATCTGCAAACGCGGCCGCGTGGGCGTGGTTTCGCGTTCCGGCACGCTGACCTACGAGGCTGTAAACCAGTTGACCGTGCGCGGCATTGGGCAAAGCACGGCGGTGGGTATTGGCGGCGACCCAGTGCGCGGCACGGGGTTTGTGGACGTGCTGGAAGCGTTCCGGGCCGACGAGGAGACGCTGGCCGTGGTATTGATCGGCGAAATCGGCGGCAGCGGCGAGGAAGAGGCCGCGGAATGGCTCAGGGCGCACCCGGAAAAGCCTGTGGCGGGATTCATCGGCGGGCGCACGGCCCCGGCCGGCAAACGTATGGGCCACGCGGGCGCGATCATCTCCGGCGGCAAAGGTACAGCGGCGGGCAAGATCGACGCCCTGCGCGCGGCTGGCGCGGTGATTGCCGACACGCCGGACAAAATTGGCGAAGCCCTGGTGGAAGCGGCGCAACGCGCCGGAATCTATGATTTGGTGAAGGCGTAATGCCCGGCTTCTTCACGGGGTCAAAAGGTATGGACAGCGCGAAAACGCTGTCCATACGTGTGTCTGCCCAAGGGCTTTTATGCAACGCCCTCCCGGAGCATTTGCAAAGTATGTTTGGCCGTTGTGCGTACGGCAGGATTCAAAACCGCCGGAATGCGCTTGTTGCTTGCCGTCTCTGAAAGGCGTTTTATGAAAATGCTCCCTCCCCGCAACAATGGAGGCAGGGAACGGCCGCAACGGCAACGCCTGGGAAACGTTGCGCTCCATTGTCTCCTGTGCAGTGTGTCCGCCCGCCTCATTTTATGCCCGCATCCCTCGCCGCCGGCCGCGAGGCGCAGGACGCAGCCGAATACACGCTCAGGTTGCCCCTCCAAGGGAGCGCGAGAGGGCGGAAGCGCTTTTGCACGTTCATCGCCCCCGACGGCGTGTACGTCGGGCCAGGGCGTTTTTGCGCCGGAAAATCCCGCTTTCCTGAGCAAAAATCGTTTCTTTGCAGTTTCCGCGCCCGCAAATTCGCGGGATTTCAGCGAAAACCGGTCAGACTGTCCGAAAATTCCCGTTTTCACCGTCTGATTGCACAACAAAAAACGGATTTGGCCGGGTTTATGTGCGTTCGGTACAGAAAAATCGTCTGAAAGGTAGTTTTTGGACGACCTGTGGC
>CAJFUU010000293.1 GCA_904420265.1 uncultured Clostridia bacterium | reverse complement strand
GCGCGTGGGCCGGAAACCGGAAAGAGGAATGGCTGCGAAACAGGGCGACAGGAGAGAGAACATTGCGGCATGTTTCGCGCCCCTGCTCTGGCTGCGCATCGAGAGAGCCGGGGCGGGCCGCATCTTCGGCGGCGTTGTGCGGATATTTTGCGCGCCGGTTTTGGCGTGCTGGTCGCATCGGCGGCCGGTCTGCCCGCGGGTTGGCCGCATGAGCGCAAAACGACGGCGCGAAACCGCCCGCTTCTTCCGAAGCCGCAAAGCATGCAATGGCCCGAGGAAACAAGCGTTGGCTGCTTCCGGACGGCCTGTTGGCGGCGCTGGGCCACCGTCCATCATTGGCCATTCGCGGAAAAACGCCGCGGCCATCGCCCCAAGCGCGGCGCACCATTCCATAGCGCTCAATCCAGCTGCGACAAAAGGAGGACAGACAAGCGATGGACGACCTCATCGAAGCCGTGGTGGAAATTGCCCTGGAAATTATCGAAAACGGGCTTTTTGCGGTCAATGAACGCAAAAAGGATGGCGCCCGGCGTACGCCGCGCCGCCGGTTGCTCCTGCGGATATTGCGCATTTTCCTCTGGGTGTTGTTCCTGTGCGCTTTCGCGCTTGGCTGTATTCTCGGCACGACGCTCATAAAAATCCTCTGCGGCGTGGGGTTGCTTCTGTTGCTTATTGCGGCGGTGTTGGCTCCCCTGTGGCGCGGGCGGCGCCGTGGGGATGAAAAAGATGAGACATAAGGACGACGCGTTTGACCAATAGAACAACATAAGAGGCGGCGAAGGCTTCGGCGTCTGCCCTCCACAACGGGCGGGCCGCCTTTTTGCGGCAAATGCGGATACGAAAAACGGCGCGGCCCGGGAGGGCGCTTTGCAATCAACCGTTATGCTGGCGCGCCGGTTTTCCAGCTTCGGGCTCGGCCGCGGCGCGATTTGAAAACGGCCTGACGCCGGTCGGTATGCCATATATACAATGTTGTCGCCACAAAAAGAGTCCTTCCCTTGCGCGCCGGTTGTGTTTGTGATAAGATAGCACGGGATCAAACGGCAAGGAGTAAAACGCATGAAACTGGTATTGAAGGAAAAGGTCTTTACCCTGAAAGAGCGCTTCAACGTCACCAACGAGGAGGAGCAGACGCTCTACACCATAGAAGGCAAGCTGCTTTCCTGGGGCCATCAACTTGATATTGCCGACGCAAGCGGCGCGCACGTTGCCCACGTCCGGCAGAAGGTGCTCGCCCTGCTGCCCCGCTACTTCATCACCTGCGAGGGCATGGAGGAGATGGAACTCAAGGGGCATCTGAACATCGTCCACCCGCACTACACGCTGGAAACGCCGGACGGCGACTGGGAAGTGCGCGGCGATTTTTTGCAACACGAATACACCATCAAGAAGGGCGAGGAGGAAATCGCCGCCGTCACCAGGAAGTGGTTTTCCTTTGGCGACAGCTATACGCTCGATGTCGCCGAGGACAAAAACGTCGTGCCAGCGCTCTGTGTGATGGTCGCGCTCGACTGCATCCTCGAGGACGGCGCTTACGCGGCTGCCGGCGGCGCGGCCGCGGCCGGCGCGTATACCGCCCGCCAAAACGCACAGAATGCGCCCAGCGGGGAGACCAAGGGCGAATAACACAACAGACGGCATCGCGGGGAGGGTCATGCGCCCTCCCCGCGTCTCAAATTTTCAACGTGAGCCGCGACAGTTTCGCTTTTGCAAAACCGCAGAATCCTGCGGATGTTACGCCTCCCGCCACACTCTCCAATTTTCGTTCGCGCCGCTATGCCGACATAAACGAAAATTGCAAGGGAACGATTTTTGCTCCGGGGAATGAGATTTTCCGACGCAAAAATCGCCCTGCCATACATGCCGCCGGGGGCGATGAAAGCGCGAAAGGGTTTTGGCCCTCTCGCGCTCCGACGGGTTTTGACAGCTGGGATGGGGAATATCTTCCCCGCCAGGTGCCGCGGCTCAAATTCTCGACTTGAGCTGTAGCCGCTTCGCCTTTGGCGCAACCACAGAATCCTGCAGATTCTGCGCTTCCCGACACACTCTCCAATTTTCATTCGAACCGTATGCGATACAGGCAAAAATTGCAAGGGAACGATTTTTGCTCAGGGGAATGGGATTTTCCAAGGCAAAAATTGCCTTGCCCCGCCATACATGCTGCCGGGGACAATGAAAGCGCGAAAGGACCTCGGCCCTCTCGCGCTCCGATGGGCTTTTGACAGCCTGTCGCGGGGAAAGCGCATGCCCTCTCTTCGCGTTTCCGGTATTTCAGCATCCAGGCCACAGAGCGCCAAGAAATCCCCCTCGGCCAGCGCTGCCAGCGGCACGGGCAGGAAAACGTCCTCCCGGTTTTGCCCCTCGCCGTCCAGACAGATCGTACAGCCATTGCGCCCGCGGCGGCGGACAAAGTGCAGCAGGCTCTTTTCACCTGCCGCTACCAGTTCCACATTGTCAAAATGCAGGGAACCGGCGGCGCGAGGGCAGACGCGCGCGGCCTCGTGGGTGCCCTGCAAACACATCTCCCTGTACAGAACGGCGGGAAGAGCATGCGCCCTTCCCGCGTTTTTTATGGATTGAGGATTTCCAGCAATGCCTCCGGCCGTTTGAGCCGCCAGGTGACGCCGTCCATATCCGGCTGGGCGCTGCCCCAGGTGGCCAGGGCAAAGTCCGCGCCGGCGGCGAGGGCGCAATCGCGGTCGTAGATACTGTCGCCTATGTAAAGAGCCGTTTCCGGTTTTGCTCCGGCGCGCTCAAGGCACTTGAGCAGCGGCTCGGGATGGGGCTTGTGGGCGACGGTATCGTCGGCGGTAATGACGATGTCGAAATATTCCTCCAAGCCGAAAGAGGGGAAATCCTGCATATATTCGGCGCGGTTTTTCGAGGTCACCAAGCCCAGTTTGATCCCCTGTGCGCGCAGGCCATCCAGCGCCTCGCGCGTTCCGGGGAACACGCGCACGCGATCCAGGTGGGCAAACAGGCGCTCTTTCCACAGGTGTACCAGGCGGTCAATCTCCGCCTCGGGCGCGCCAAGCTGGCGCAGTATGTCGTGGCTGGGCTGGCCCAGGGCGCGCTTGAGCGTCTCTGCGGGGAAATCCCGGTGCAGCTGTCCGCACAGCACTTCGCCCAGCGCCGCCAGGTCGGCGGGGGCGGAATCCAGCAGCGTTCCGTCTATGTCGAAGGCCACGCAGGCGTACCTCATGCCTGTGCCCCCGCGATCAGGCGGCTGATTTCGCTCCAGATCAGCTGGTGCCCCTTTTCTGAAGGGTGGATGCCGTCCACGCACAAAAGCGCCTTGAAGTCCCGCGCCACCAGGAAAGCGTCGCGCAGGTTGAGAATTGTGCAGTTCAGTTTGCTGCCGATTTCCGCCACCGCCAGAGCGTAGCGCTCCTGCCAGCGATAAATATGCTGCACATCGCCCAGATACTTCAAAATCGCCTTGGGATTGAGGTTTTTGGAAACCCAGGCAAAGTACTTTTCCGCGTCGATGGGCGGCGGAACCACCAGCACGGCGCGCATATCGAAGGAGCGCACCTTCTTGACCATGCCCGCCAGCGTGTCCTTGAACACGCCCATGGGCGTGCGCGCCTCGTGGTACACGTCGGGATTTTCGCTCACGGCTTTCCAGTCCAGGTCGCAGTCGTTGCCGCCGAACTCGATGGCGGCCACGCCGCCCGGCCGCATGTCCTTTTCGGCCAGTTGCGCCTGGCAGACGGTATAGCCCATCACCGAGTGGTTTTCCACCGCCACGCCGCCGGCCTTGAGGCGGGTGGCATAATTGTCGCGGCAGATGGCATAGCGGCCGCGCGCTTCGTCAAAGACGATGCACTTGCCGATGGAATCGCCCCATACGCTTACGCTGTCGATTTGCATGTTCAACCCTCCTCGGATTCGAGCGCCAGCGAGGATACCAGCCGCTCGACAACTTCTTCATATTCCTCCGAAACCTCGCCGGTGAGCCCGATAATGGCGGCATAGCCGTGCGTCTGCGTGCGTAGAAGCACAGCGTCGGTGCGGCAATCGCTTCCATCCTCCATGGTGAAGGTAAAGCGCCAGCGTTCGGCGGTTTCGCCGGAGATTTGCACGCTTTCCAATTGCTCGGCCGCATCGCCTTCCGCCAGCACGAACGCCTGGCGCATGACCTCCATGGAGGCAAAGTCCGCCTCGTCGGCCGCGCCGCGCAAAAACGTTGCCGAAACCGCCGAGCCGTCGCCCAGCGTGCAGGCCAGCATGCGCCCTTCGCCGTCAATGCGGTCCATCAGGGTGACAAAGCCGTCCAAATCCGCCGTAAGCATGGGCGCCGCGTCCTGCGCCGCGCTTTCCAGCGAGAGGGAAGCAATCAGCGCTTCCACTTCCGCATTCAGGTTTTCCGCATCCTCCGCCGGCAAGGCGATCATCACGCTCATCAGAAAGTCGCCCGTCTCCACGGCCAGGAAGTCCCAACGGCTGCCGGCGTCCTCGTAGCGCCAGCGCTCGGCCTGCGTTTGCCCCAGCGAAACGGCTTCCATGCGCTCATAGGCCAAATCCCCGCCGGATTCCTCGGGCGTGAGCAGCGCCACCCCGCTTCCGGCGGGATACCCTGCCGCGTAGAGGGAAATTTCGCCCGCGTAAGCGATTTTCTGATATTCCAGAACGCTGCCCGACAGGCTGTAGCCGTCGGTTTCCACGCTGTCGAAGTCGCCGTGCAGCCACCAGAGCGTTTCCTGGGCCAGCGCCGGCGCGGAAAGAAGCAAGCAAAGGGCCAGAAGCGCGGCCAACGCCACGCGGGCGCGGCGCATCATTGTATGGTGCTGATGTCGTAGGGCGTGGTCTGGTACACGAAGTAGTTTAGCCAGTTCGAGTACAACAGATGCGCGTGCGCCCGCCAGGACACCAGCGGCTCCCGGCGCTCGTCGTCGCCGGGGAAGTAGTTTTTGGGAAGTTCAATGCTCCTGCCCGCGTCGCGGTCGCGCAAATATTCGCGCCGCAGGGTGTCGGAGTCGTACTCCGGGTGGCCGGTGATAAAGATCTGCCGCCCGTGCCGGGTGGAAACGGCGTACACGCCCGCCTCGTCCGACGAGGCGAGGATGCGCAACGCCTCCACCTGCTCGATTTCCTCGCGCAACACCGTGGTATGGCGCGAGTGCGGCACCATGAAGGTATCGTCAAAGCCGCGCAGCAAAATCGAGCGGGCGTAATCGCGCCGGTGGGGGAACACACCGAACAGCTTCTTCTCCAGGGGGCGCTTGTTTACGCCAAAGTGATAGTAAAGCCCGGCCTGCGCGCCCCAGCAGACGTGGAAGGTGGAATGCACGTGGGTTTTCGACCATTCCATGATCTTGCACAATTCGTCCCAAT
>CAJFUU010000292.1 GCA_904420265.1 uncultured Clostridia bacterium | reverse complement strand
CGGATGGCAATTCCGTGCTGCTGGTGGATCACGACACCGAAATCCTCTCGAAGGCAGACTGGATCATCGAAATGGGCCCGCAGGCCGGCGCAGAGGGCGGGCGCGTGGTGGCGCAGGGTACGGTTGCCGACCTCGCCGCCGACGCGCGTTCCGCCATCGGCCCCTTTCTCTCCGGCGCGGCGCGCGTGCGGGCGCGGCAATGCGCGGATGCGGCAACGGTATTCGAAAACGGCCGTGTCCGCCTGTCCACTTCGGCCATCCACACCGTCAAGCCCCTCGCGGTCGACTTCCCCAAGGGCCGGCTGACGGCCGTGACGGGCGTGTCCGGCTCCGGCAAGACGACGCTCATTCTGGAAAGCCTGATCCCCGCGTTGGAGGCGCACATTGCGGGCGCGAAGCTGCCCGGGCACGTCGTTTCGGTAGAGGCGGAAGGCATTGCGCGCGTGCGTTTGATCGACGCCACGCCAATCGGCATCAACGTGCGTTCCACAGTGGCGACCTATGCCAACGTACATGACGAGCTGCGCAAGGTCTTTGCCAAAACGCCAGACGCCCGCCGCCTCGGCGTTAAAGCGGGCGACTTTTCCTACAACACGGGCGCGCTGCGTTGCCCGACCTGCGACGGCACGGGCGTCATCAGCCTGGATGTGCAATTTTTGCCGGACGTGGACATTCCCTGCCCGGACTGCCGCGGTTCCCGCTATGGGCGCGACGCCAGCCGCGTGAAGTATCAGAACAAGGCGGGAAATGCGTACGCCCTGCCCGAACTCATGGCAATGGATATCAACACCGCGCTGGACGCCTGCGCCGATTTGAAACTTGTGCAGCAGCGCCTGCGCGTCTTGCAGAGCCTCGGGCTGGGATACCTGACGCTGGGCGAGGCCACGCCCAGTCTCTCCGGCGGCGAGGCGCAGCGGCTAAAGCTGGCCAGCGAGATGGGCCGGGGCCAGGGAGACACGGTGTTTGTATTTGACGAGCCCACCATTGGCCTGCACCCGCTGGATGTGCGCACGCTGCTGGGCGTTTTTGAAACGCTGGTTCAAAATGGCGCCACCGTCATCGTTATCGAGCACGACCTGGACGTGATCCGCAACGCCGATTACGTCGTTGATATGGGCCCGGGCGGCGGCGAAGAGGGCGGCCGGGTTGTCGCGGTGGGGACGCCTGCCCAAATCGCGGAAAATCCCCACAGCATCACGGGGAAGTTTCTGCGCTGAGGGAAAAACGGCGCGCGTTTGACGGTTCTCGAGCCAACGCTGGAGGCGTCAATCTGACCGGCATGATTCGCAGCCAACCAGCGTCTCACCGGCCGCGCCACCGGCGCGCGCGCGATCATCATTCCTGAAACGCTGGTCGCGCCTGCGCGGCCAGCCAGCCGCCAATGCGGAAGCGATTTTGCGGCGTTGTTTTCCCCTCATTGCAATTGCTGCATTTCCGTTGCCGTGCCTGTATCGCCCCGTGCGAGGGCAGGCATCGTCCAATAATTATCCCCCGGCTTCGCTGGGGGATATGTTGTTGAGATGCTGGAATACCAGCCAGCGCCCGCGCCTATGCACAGGCGGTTCGGCCATCCGCGCAGACACGCCGCCGTACCGTTCAGGGCGGCGTTCCTCTTGCTTGTCGCTCTTAAAAGTTGCGCCATACTCTGCTTGTCATGCGTCGTTGCGGACGTCCCCTTTTGCGGTTTCTCACAATTGCCAGGCCGTATTTTCATAGAGCAAAAGAAACTCCTCTTCCTCATCGCTCGCTTCACCGGATCCCATGGCGCGGAACTTTCCGGATACAAAAAGCTCCCGGAACGGCAAACCGTTTCGGGAGTCAGCTTGCCAAAAAGGCGTTTTTGATAAGCTGGTAGACAAGGGAGTCTCTCCCCCGCCGGATGTCGCGTCCCAAATTTTCAATTCGAACCGTGGTAATTTTGCCTTGGGCGAAACCGTAAAATCCGCAAAATTCTGCGTCTACGGTCACCCTCGCCAATTTCCGCTAATTTTCATAGAGCAAAAGAAACTCCTCTTCCTCATCGCTCGCTTCACCGGATCCCACGGCGTGGAACTTTCCGGATACAAAATCCTGCGGATTTCCGGGCTCGGAAGCTGCAAAAAAACGATTTTGGGCTCTGGAAAATGATTTTTCTGACGCAAAAATCGTCCCCGCCCCGCCGTACTCAAGGCGATTTTGCCGGTTTTCAAAATCGTCAAAATCGGTCGGCTTTAGCCGGTTTGGAAACCTGAAGAGGCTTCAGCCTGCCGCCGGGGACAATGAAAGCGCGAAAGGGCTTCGGCCCTCCCGCGCTCTCCTATGGGTTTTTGACAACCTGACTTCCAAAACAGCAAACCGTTTCGGGAGTTCCTTTGCACAGCGTTCACTTAGCCGGGAAAAACCGCCGGGATAAGTTCGCGCAGATAGTCGAGCAGCTCTTCCTCGCTGAGGTAGAGGCCTTCGGTGTACGCCGCCAGCCCCTCTTCGTCCAGGCCGGGCTCGCTCTCGCCGCTGACATGAACCGAGAGAATGATTGAATAGTCGTCATTCAGCTCCGAAGCAGCATAGGCTCTCAGCGTCTGTTCGCATATATAGGGCTGCGCCGCTTCCTCCTCGGCAGACGCGGCTTCTTCGCCGGTCTGCTGCGTTTCAGCCGGCTCCGCCGCGGTCGCTTCCGGTGCAACCGTTGCAGCCTGCGTGGCTTCAGGCGT
>CAJFUU010000291.1 GCA_904420265.1 uncultured Clostridia bacterium | reverse complement strand
TGGCCATGATTTTGTTGATTTCTTCCGCGCTCACTTCCTCGATTTGGTGAATCGTATCCTTTACAGGAGACTTATCCGTTGCGGGGGCCTCTTCGCGCGCCTGCGTATCGGTGCGTTTTTCGTCCTTCGCCATGGAAAGCCCTCCTTCCATTATGGTCTCTGCGCTCGCAGGATGCGCGCAGGCGGGCACGCGCGTGCCCGCCCGCATCACAAAACGGTTCCTGGTTTCGCCAAACTACGCGCCGGCTTCGACTTCATAGCCGCATTCAGCATAGTAGCGGGCCGCGCCGGGATGGAAGGGCACCGGAACGCCCTCTACGGCGGCTTCGACGCTCAACTCGGCGGCCTTGGCGTGGCCGATCTGATCCGTGCACTCAAACAGCGTCTTGGTAAGCTGATAGACCAGTTCTTCGTCCGCGTCTTTGGAAACGATCAGCAGGGCGGTAATGGCGGGCACGGTTACGTCCGCATCCTGCCCGGCATAGGTGCCGCCGGGAACGGTGGCCGGAGCATAGAAGGCATAGTTGGTGGTCAGTGTGTTCCACTGTTCGTCGGTGAGAGTGAGAATGCGCACCGGGCGGGCGTTGGCGGCCTCAATAATGGAGGCGTTGGGAATGCCGGAAGTGATAAAGCCCGCGTCAATCTGCAAATCCTGGAACGCGGTGGCCGTTTCGGAGAAGCCCAGATACTGGGGCGCAATGTCCTCCATGGTCAAACCCGCAGCTTCAAGAACCTGTTCGGCGTTGATGATCGTGCCGGAACCGGCCGCGCCCACGCCCACGTTCAGGCCCGCAAGCTGGCTGATGTCGGTGATGTCGCTGTCTGCGGAAACCATGAGCTGCACAGCTTCGGGGTAGAGCGAGCCGATGGCGTAAAAGCCGTCGAACACCTCGTCGCTGTCGTCATAGAGTTGGCCCTGATAGGCGTAATAAGCGGAGTCGTTCTGCACCGTCGCCACGTCAATCATGCCGTCGTTGACGTAGACGATGTTGTCCTTGGAGGCGTCCGTAGGCTGAACGGTGACATCCAACTCCTCGATGTTGTTCATCCACATCGCGGCGATTTCCGCGCCCAGGGCGTAATAGGTGCCGGTCGTGCCGCCGGTGCCCAGCGTGATGTAAGTGGTGGCCAGAGCGCTTCCGGCGCTCAAAACCAGCGTCAGCACCAGGGCAATTGCAAGCAGTTTCTTCATGGTTTTCCCTCCGTCCGATTGATCTTGAAACCATTATAAAAGAAACATCAAGAAATTGCAAGCAAAAATGAATATTTGAATGTTAAGAAATTCAATGATGGCGCGTATAGGGCATGTTTCGGCATAAAAATGCAGGAATTTAAAAACTTGTCTGATATGTGTCGAAACCGTTTTGCTTGTGATACGGTTCCAAAGGCGGCCCTTGCATTTTGGCTGCGAATCCGCTATTATGGAAGATGAAATTATAGACTTTTCTGCATGGAGGGACGAGCGTGTCCGCATTTGATCAATCCAAAATTCGCAACTTCTGCATCATCGCTCATATCGACCACGGCAAGTCCACGCTGGCCGACCGGCTGCTGGAAAAGACGGGCGTGATGCAATTACGGGATATGACCGACCAGGTGCTCGATTCCATGGAACTGGAACGCGAGCGGGGCATTACCATCAAATCCAAGGCCGTGCGCCTGCCCTATACGGCGAAGGACGGCAAGCGGTATGAACTCAATCTCATTGATACCCCCGGCCATGTGGACTTTACCTATGAGGTCAGCCGCGCCCTGGCGGCCTGCGAAGGGGCTATCCTGGTGGTAGACGCCAGCCAGGGCATTGAGGCGCAAACGCTGGCCAATGTCTATATGGCGCTGGATCACGATTTGGAGATCATCCCCGTCATCAACAAGATAGACCTGCCCAGCGCCCGGCCCGAGGTGGTGAAAAGCGAAATCGAGGATGAGATCGGCCTGGATACCGAGGGCTGCCCGCTGGTGTCGGCCAAGCAGGGCATCGGCATCGACGAGGTGCTGGAAGCCGTCGTGCGCCTCGTGCCGCCGCCCACGGGCGATGTGGGAGCGCCCCTGCAGGCGCTGATCTTCGATTCTTATTACGACAACTACCGCGGCGCCATTTCCTCGGTGCGCGTCAAGGCCGGCAGCGTCAGGGTTGGCGACCGCATCCGCATGATGGCCGGCGGCCGCGAGTTTGAGGTCACCGAAGTGGGCGCGTTTTTGCCGGCGGGCTATCTGCCCACGCAGTCGCTTTCCGCCGGCGAGGTGGGCTATATCGCCGCCTCTATCAAGGATATCGCCGATATTCGCGTGGGCGACACCATTACGGGCGTGGAAAACCCTGCCCTGGAGCCGCTGCCGGGCTACAAGCCGGTGTTGCCAATGGTGTACTGCGGCATCTATCCGGCCGATGGCGCGGATTATGAGACGTTGCGCGACGCGCTTGCCAAACTGCGCCTGAACGACGCTTCCCTTTCTTTTGAGCCGGAAACCTCCGTGGCTCTCGGCTATGGCTTCCGCTGCGGCTTCCTGGGCCTTTTGCACATGGAAATCATTCAGGAGCGCCTGGAGCGCGAATTCGACCTTGATTTGGTCACCACCGCTCCCAGCGTGGTCTACAAGGTGGTCAAGACCAATGACGAAGTGGAAATGATCGACAACCCCACCAATCTCCCGCCCGTGCAGGAAATCGCCTGGATGGAGGAACCGTTTGTGGACGCGCAGGTGATCACCCCGCAGGACTACGTGGGCGCGATTATGGAACTTTGCCAGGACAAGCGCGGCGTGTTCCGCGATATGAAGTACATCGAAGGCGGCCGCGTGTTGCTCAACTATGATTTGCCTCTCAACGAGGTTATCTACGATTTCTTCGACCAGCTCAAGAGCCGCACGCGCGGCTATGCCTCGTTTGACTATGAGTTGAAGGGCTACCAGAGAAGCGATTTGGTGAAGCTGGATATGCTCTTGAACGGCGAGCAGTGCGACGCGCTTTCCATCATCGTTCACCGCGACCGCGCCTACGCGCGCGGCCGCTCCATCGCCGAAAAACTCAAGGAGGCCATTCCCCGCCAGCTTTTTGAAATCCCCATCCAGGCGGCTATCGGCGGCAAGGTCATCGCCCGTGAGACGGTAAAGGCCCTGCGCAAGGATGTGCTGGCCAAGTGCTATGGCGGCGACATCACCCGCAAGAAGAAGCTGCTGGAAAAGCAGAAGGAGGGCAAGAAGCGCATGCGCCAGGTGGGCAGCGTGTCTGTGCCCAGCGAAGCGTTTATGGCCGTGCTGAAAATGGATTAGGGCGCGCGGCCGGCCAGGCTTTCCGCCCCTTGCAGGCGTTTTGCCTGCCTGGGGGCTGGCTTTGGATTTGCCCGGCCGGATGCCTGTAGAGCGAAGCCTTTCCCGCGCGGATGGGCCGGGAGCATGACAGCGCGCAGCGCAACGCAGTCAAACGAAGCCTTTTCCGCGTGGATGGGCCGCCCGGAGCGCTGTTTCGGAGAGTTTGAAGATTCGCCCAAAGGGAGGGAACGCCTTGGAGCCGAAGTTTATCGCCCAGGCCAAGCCGACAATGGCGGGCATGCGGGCGCTGGTACACGCCGCCTATGGCCGCCGTCTGCGCTCGCGCGTCATCGCCAGCGCCCTGGTGGCGGCTTTGGCGGTAGGATTTTTGTTCTGGTCGGGGGTGAAGCCGTTTTCGCTGGTCATCCTCGCCCTGGCCTGCGCGTTTTTGTGGTTCTTTGCCCGCGCGGAGGGGCGCATGGCGCAAAAGCTGCTCGCCGCCAGCCCAAACCAGGCGTTGGTGACAGAATTTCGCTTTATGGACGACGCCCTCTATACCATAAACAGCGAGGAGGAGGGCAAAACCGAATATTCCGCCATCGTTCGCGTGTGGGAAACGAAAGCGTTTTTCGCCTTTTATCTTGCCGACGGCTCGGCGTTCGCCATTCCCAAGAGCGGCTTTGCCCGGGGCGACGTTGCCCGCTTTGGCGGGTTTATGAAAAAAGTGACCGGGAAAGAGACGGTGGAGGCGTAGCAAATGGAGAAGGGATTCGCGGCGCGACATGTGTGGGACGTGCAGGCTGCGCGGGCGTTGGCGCACGTCTGGCAGAGGCCGCCGTTGTGGAAGATAGGCATAGGCATCGTCATCCTCGGCGCGGCGGGGCTGGCGGCAGCATGGTGGCTTAACGAGCGGCAACTTGGCTGGACGGGCTTTGCCGCAGGGGCATTGTTGGGCGCGTATGTCGCCTTTGGCGTGGAACCCATGGCGGCGAAAAAGCTGTACGCGCAAAGCTGCGGGCGTTCTCAGGAAGCGTTGCTGGCTTTTGGCGCTGCCGGGGTGGAAGCGAAAGACGAATATTCGCGTTGCGTTATTCGCTATGAAGGCTTCCGCCGGTTTGTATCGTGCCGCGGACGATACCTGCTGTTTTATCGGAGACAATCGGCGTTGATCTTTGCGCCGGAGAGCGTTTCAGGCGGAGACGCGCACGCGTTGGAAGTCTTTGTGCGGGAAAAGACGGGGCTTGGGCTGGAAACGATTCGCTGAGGGAGAAGGCATGGATACGAAATTTCTCTTCTGACGCATCGCGCGCTGTTGCGCGCAGCCGCGCCGGTCATTTGGCCGGGGGGAAAAATCCTGCCCCTTGTATTCTCGTCGTGGGGCTGCTTTGCGGCGTTCTTCTGGGGTTGCGCGGCAATAAGCTGGTTCAGGCCGGCGCCGCAGCGCTGGGGGACGTCCGGCAGCTCGCGCTGTTGACGGCGGCCGTTTTTGGCATCTTATACGGCGGCTATGCGTGCAGCGGACGCGCGCTGGAGAAAAAGACCGGCAGGGCCGCCCAAAACCCTTTCGAGGAAGAAGAATGCATCCGGATGGAATTTGGCGAGGAGGAAATGCGCTTTTCCAGCGAGCACTTTGACGAATTTGCGCGCTGCGCGGCGTTGACGCGGCTGGTTCACTGTGACGGGCATTATCTGTTGTTCTCCGCCCCGGCCGTGGCGTACGCGATCGACCCAAAGAGCCTTCCCGCCTTTGAAGCCTTTTTGCAGGGGAAAACCGGCCTGACGCTGGAAACCGCGCGCTGAGGAGGTGCCAACCATGGAATTTATCTTTCATACGCGTCTGGACGACCTGAACGTCTGTCTGGCCATGGTGCGCGCTTCCGCCGGCAGAAAGCGGGCAAGTGTTTTTTCCTTGCTGGCGATACTCGCCTGCCTCGCTTTTCTCGCCGTGCGCGCGTATGACGCCGTCTGCAACGCGCAGGCGTTTTTCGAAGAGGAAACGGTCAATGTTTTTCTGCTTCTGCTGCTTTTCGTCATCATCCGCTGGGGCGACCTGCGCCGGGGACGCTTTGCGGGACTTGTGGCGAAGAAAATGTATAAGGAAGCCGACAGGGGCCGCGCGCAGGACGTCCGTTTCACGGAGGATGAAATCTACATCATGGAACCGTATATCGAGAAGCACATGCGCTACGGAGCGTTGACGCGGCTGACGGACAGCGGCGGCTGCTATGTGTTGTTTACCGCCCCGTCCGTTGGCTTCCCATTGGACAAAAAAAGCGTCTCCGGGGGCGAACTGGCCGGGTTTGAGCGGCTTTTGCAGGAAAAGACCGGCCTGACGCTGGAAAGGGTCGGCCCGTGAGCGCCCTGCGGCCCCTTTCTGTCTATATCCACATACCGTTTTGCAAATCCAAATGCGCCTACTGCGATTTTGCCTCCTGGCCGGGACGCGAGGATGTGTGGGAGGCGTATTTTGCCGCGCTCTGCGAAGAAATCCGCGCCGCGGGCGACGGAAAACACCGCGTTGAAACGATATTCTTCGGCGGCGGCACGCCCTCGTTGGCGCCGGAAGGATCCATCGGCGCGGCGCTTCAAGCGGTAAGGGAGGCATTTCCCGTCGCGCCGGAGGCGGAAGTTTCGCTGGAGGCCAATCCCGGCACGCTTTCCATGGAAAAATTGCGCGCCTACCGGGAGATGGGCGTAAACCGTCTCTCCATCGGTGTGCAAAGCTTTGACGCGCGCCTGCTTCGGGAAATCGGCCGCATCCACACGCCCGGCGAGGCGAAGGAAGCCGCGCGCATGGCGCAAGCGGCGGGGTTTGCAAACATCAGCCTTGATTTGATGTACGGCTTGCCCGGGCAGGATTTGGCGACGTGGCAAAGCACGCTCAAAACCGCCCTTTCCCTGCCGGTGCAGCACATTTCCGCCTATGCCCTGATTGTGGAGGAAGGCACGCCCATTGCCGCGCGCGCGCCCGAGTTGCCGGGCGACGAGGAAGTGCTTTCCATGCAACGCGAAGGCACGCGCGCGCTGGCGGCGGCGGGCTTTGCGCGTTACGAAATTTCCAATTACGCCCGCAAGGGATTTGCCTGCCGCCACAATATCGTATACTGGCGGCGCGGGGAATACCGGGGCTTCGGCTGCGCGGCGCACTCTTTCTTTGGCGGCGAGCGCTTTGAAAACCCGGCGAGGCTGGAGGATTATCTCGGCGGCGTCCGGGGTCAAAATCGCGAGCGCGTCGACGGGGAAGGAGCGCAGGAAGAAACACTCATGCTTTCCACCCGCATGCGCGAGGGCCTTTCCCTGCGCGCCTGGCGGGAAAAATATGGCGTGGAGTTTCTTTCCGGCCGGGAAGCGCGCGTGGAGCGCCTGCGCCGTGCCGGGCTGTTGGAAATTGCGGAAGGCTTTCTGCGTTTGACCGAACGGGGCATGGAGGTGCACAACGCCGTGGTGCTGGAACTGCTCTGCGCGGGTGAAAACTGAGGCGCGCCGTTGGATTTGTTTACAATCCTATTCTGGCTTTTTGCCTGACAAGATGGTATAATAAGCCCGGAAACCGGCATGGGGGCGCGTTTTTGCGAACGTTTTTGTCCTTCCGTGCCCGGAATATTCGAAAAAGGATGACTTTCATGGCAAATTGCGCGATTGTCGGCATCAACTGGGGAGACGAGGGCAAGGGCCGCATGGTGGAT